>CAISKH010000051.1 GCA_903885865.1 uncultured Mucilaginibacter sp. | reverse complement strand
TAATGTCAAACAAGGCTACAAGTTTGCTGCCGGTTGGGGTGGCTATTGTTTTGTCGGACTTTGAAAAAGGCGAAATAATTAAACTGCTCGATGAAAATAACGGTCTAATTGGTTTAGGCATAGCCGAATATGGTGCTGATAAGGCCAAAGAATGGATCGGTCAAAAAAACCATAAGCCGCTGGTACATTATGATTACCTTTATTTATTAGGCTAAAGTAATGAGTTACACCGAATACTTTGAAAACGCGCAGGCCGCTGCAAGGAACCTCGATATTTCGCCGGATACCATTAACCTGGTATTGATTGACGTTGCAGCCGAAGCTATTGCACAAACTGGTTTCCTGCTTGAAGAAAATAAAAAGGACCTGGATAGAATGGATATTACCAATCCAAACTATGACCGTTTAATGCTTACCGTAGCACGCATAAAGGATATTGCCCGGGATATGGTCAATGTGTCCCGTTTGGAAAACCCGCTGGGGCATATCCTTTCAGAAAAAACAATGCCAAATGGATTGCATATCTCTAAGATCAGTGTTCCGCTGGGCGTAGTGGGCGTAATATACGAAGCGCGGCCAAATGTTACGTTTGATGTTTTTGCTTTATGCTTTAAAACAGGCAATATTTGTATTTTAAAAGGCGGAAGTGATGCGGCTTACTCCAACCGGGCTATTATTTCAATAATTCATAAGGTGCTGAAGAAATATAGTATTGACGTTAACACGGTTATTTTATTGCCCAAAGAACGTGAAGCAGCCGAAGCCCTAATGAGGGCCGTGGGATATATTGATGTAATTATTCCGCGGGGCAGCCAGGGATTGATAAACAGTGTGCGCAACAATAGCAAAGTACCTGTAATTGAAACCGGGGCGGGGATTGTACATACCTATTTTGATGCATTTGCCGACCTTAAAAAAGGAACTGACATTATATTTAATTCAAAAACCCGCCGGGTAAGCGTATGTAACGCGCTGGATTGCGCGATCATTCATTCGGCACGGGTAATAGATCTGCCCGAGATAGCTAAACCCTTAGGCGAAGCCGGTGTTGAAGTTTTCGCTGATGACCGTGCGTATACAGCATTACAGGGCCACTACCCTGCCGGCCTTTTACAAAGAGCAAGCCCGGAACATTTTGGCACCGAGTTCCTGTCGATGAAAATGGCTATAAAAACGGTGGATACACTTCAGCAAGCGCTTGACCATATTGCCACCCACGGTTCAAAGCATAGTGAGGCTATTGTTACCGAAAACACAAAAAACATGGAAAAATTTTTAAACCGTGTTGATGCTGCAGCAGTTTACGTTAATACCTCTACAGCCTTTACAGACGGCGCCCAGTTTGGTTTAGGTGCCGAAATAGGCATCAGCACGCAAAAACTCCATGCACGCGGCCCTATGGGCCTCCAGGAGCTTACCAGCTATAAATGGTTGGTTAGGGGCGATGGCCAGGTACGGCCTTAAAAAGTACGCCATAAAAAAGGCATCATTAGTTTTTTAGTCCCGTTTTGTAAGAGCCATCGGCTCGACAGATATTGTAACGCCGGGTTTCAACCCGGCGAGCACAAACACGCTCAATAAAAAGTGCCGTTGGCACGATGCATATTTATATTGGCCGAACCTATGGTTCTTTCACCTATTTGTTTTTTTTCATATCCAACGGATTAAAATCCGTTGCTACAAAATTGGCCGAGGCTACGCATCTCCTAAAAGGGTTCATTGGACTGGTTAGTGCTCATTAAATATTGCAAAACCTTCTGAACGCCCCTGCTTATTATTCCAAAGCTTATTCATACATTTAAGCCACCCAATAAGTGACCTTTTAATAACCCAAAACATTATGAATATCTATAAGAGGTTGAACAACACTTTTTCAATTATCCTGATTGCAATTATTCCCTTTACCGCAACAGCGCAGAAACTGCCCAATGTGCAGCAAAGTAGCCTGCGTGCACCAGCTAATGTTAAAATTGACGGCAAGGCAAATGAATGGGGCGAGACGTTACAGGCATATAATAGAGCTACAGAAATATATTATACCCTTGCCAATGATGATGAAAAGCTATATCTTACTATACAAGCCGCAGATAAGGTAATTGCCAGGAAAATTATTGCCGGTGGCATAACATTTATGGTAAACCAAACCGGAAAAAAGGAAGATGCGGAAAGTATATCACTTACTTACCCGCTGTTAACTACCTCACAGCAGACAAACATTATGCTTGCCCTATTAGCTCCTGTAACTGCAAGCAATCCTGCCGTAATAGCTCGCCAAAGCGACTCGCTTGTCCACCTGGTAAACACCGAACTGATCAATGATTCAAAAGAAATTAAAGTAAAAGGGGTAAAAAGTATTCCCGATTCGGCTATCTCTGTTTATAATGCTTTGGGTATTAAAGCTTCGGCACTTTTTGATAATAAAAAAACACTCACTTATGAGCTGGCCATCCCGTTAAAATATATGGGCATTACGGCAAACAGTCCATCAAAATTATTTTATAATGTGGTGCTGAACGGATTAGTGTTTACCACAAGGTCGAGGGTATATCAAACCAATAATGGACCGATTACAGTTAGTACTATACCAAGAGGAATAACCCCGGGAAATGATTACCAAACCATAAATTACCCCACCGACTTTTGGGGTGAGTATACTTTGGCAAAGAAATAAGTTTTGGATAAACTAATTATTTAGTACATTAGTGGCAGCCATTTAAACCCTTATGTTATGAAATCAATTAAATTTGTCCTTGCGGTAGCAGCTTTAATTTTAATAACCGACATTGTTGCTAACGCACAAAAACTTCCCGCTATACAGCAAGTCAGCGTACGCGCACCTGGTAATATAAAAATTGATGGCAAAACAACCGAATGGAATGACATTTTTTATGCCAAGAATAATAATGACCGCATATTGTACACCATATCTAACGACGATGATAAGCTTTATTTAACTGTACAAGCATTAGGGAAATTCGGTAACGAAAAAATTGTGGAGGGAGGTGTTACTTTAACGATCAGTCACTCAGTAGAAAAGAAAAGAGAAAAAGATACCAGTAATATATCCATTACCTTTCCGTTAGCAACCCTGGCAAACTCTTCAGGTGTAAGTACCATAAGTTCTAATTATTTTTATTTTGACAGTAAAGAAAGACAGGCACGTAAAAAAGAGTGCGATTCCCTGGTAAATGTCATTAACGAACGGGCAGATAAAACATTTAAAGTAATAAAAATCGCTGGTATAAAAGATGTGGATACACTTATTTCTGTTTACAATGCCACCGGCATAAAGGCGGCAGTCCGTTTTGACCAAAATATGATTTTGGTTTATGAGTTGGCCATTCCGCTAAAATATCTGGGCCTTACTACAGATAATCCGGTAAAATTCAGTTATGATATTAAAATAAATCATAAGCCCTATTTTAGACGTTTGGGAAACTATAGCCCGGGGCTTGTTTCGCATGCTGGGAGTGGCGGAATGACAATGGAAGGAATGGTACCAATTAGCGAAAACGATGTGCCCCCGGATATAATTTATTTATCGTTTGCTACCGATTTTTGGGGTGAATATACGTTAGCAAAGAAATAGTTACTATACCCCCCCTTGACATTCAAATAATATTTTAGTTATATTTATAGCAACCAATATAACCTACAGCCGTCTTGGCTTAAAATAATTTTAACCTGAATATGTATACTTACTTACAAGAAAATCGGCTGCGTAGCGCGGTCAATCTGGCATTTACTGCTGTTTTTATAGTTTTTATAGCAAACGCGACACCTGTTTGTGCACAGGAACTTCCGGGCGTACGCCAGGCCATGCAAAACTTTATAAATGCCGGCGATATGTCTGGCGCTGTTACCGTTGTAACTACAAAGGATAAGATCATTCACCTCGACGCGGTAGGGCTTGCTAATATTGAGCGGAAAATCCCCATGCAGGCTAATACCCTGTTTTGGGTAGCATCCATGACCAAACCATTTACCGCTGTGTCGGTGCTGATGCTCCAGGACGAGGGCAAGCTTAAGGTAACCGACCAGGTATCAAAGTATATCCCGGAATTTGCCAACCTAAAGACGCCTTCAGGTAAACCGGCCAACCTCACTATTACGCAAATACTTACCCATACATCAGGACTTGGCGAAGCAAACGCGGAGAATGCACTTAAAGCACATACCCTTGCCGATCTGATACCGATGTTTCTTGCTGCTCCTATGCAGTATGAACCTGGCGCGCAGTGGAAATACACACAATCGGCTATCAATGTAGCAGCGCGGATAGTTGAGGTGGTAAGTGGAATGCCGTTTGACCAGTTTGTGAAAAAACGCATACTTGACCCGCTGGGCATGGCACACTCCACTTTTTACCCCGAAGGCGAAGCGCTTGCAAACAGAGCGGTCGGCTACGAAAAAAATAAAAGCACCTATGTGCTGGAGCCTGTAGAACAGCCTGCTTTTTATTCGGGTAAAAAGGGCTTTCCGCCATTAGGCAATGGTGGGCTTTTCACAACCGGGCCCGATTATGCGCGTTTTTGCCAAATGTTGCTTGGTGGCGGCGTATTTAATGGTAAACGTTACCTGAGCAACGATGCTATGAAATTACTGACCACTATACAAACCGGCGATCTACCCGCAGGCTTCCTGCAAACACCCGAACTGGGCAATCATGGCGCCGATTACGGATGGGGTATTGGCGTAGCCATTCAGCGCCGACCACATGCGGGAGTTGGGTCCATGCTATCAGCAGGCACCTTCGGGCATGGCGGGGCCTGGGGCACACAGGCGTGGATAGACCCGGTGCGCGGGGTAGCCTATATACTGATGGTGCAACGGCCCAACCTTAACGGTGATGCCTCCGATCTGCGCCGCGTTTTCCAGCAAACTGCTTCTGACGATTTGGGGAGGTAAAGATTAGTTAATTAAAGTTTGAAGATTAGGTGGGGTTGTTTGTGTGATTTGCTCTGGGTTTAATTAGGCTGTTTGATGTAATTTATTTCGTGTTAAGGTCGGTTAGTTTAGCATATAATTATAATTTAATGGGGTTAACTTAAAATTAATTATTATTATTAATCAATAACTTATATAAGTTATATAATGTTGTTATTTAAATAAAGTCAAAAGTGTTGCAGACTGTTCTGTGTGTTTGCTCATGTTGACAATACAACACCTTTTTATAACGATTTAAACTAATCTTTAATCACTAATCTTTACCGCAAACTGACCCTACCCCCTATCTTCCTAAATCACAATAACGTATCTTTGCGGGCAATATGAGTAAGCACGGAAGGATATTAGTGGCAATGAGCGGCGGGGTTGACAGCTCGGTGGCGGCAGTGATGCTGCATGAGCAGGGCTACGAAGTTATCGGGCTTACCATGAAAACCTGGGACTATGCGTCGGCAGGTGGCAG
>CAISKH010000050.1 GCA_903885865.1 uncultured Mucilaginibacter sp. | reverse complement strand
TATGCCATCCTGCCCCTGGGCTACGATGTTATCATCCAGCTCAAAAGGTTTTAGTAAGAGTATAAGCACGCCACCGGCGAAATTCTGGAACGTACCCGATAGCGCCAGACCCACAGCAACCGTAAAGCCGCCAAGTACCGCGCTAAAAGAACTAATATTAATATCATTTATAGCAGCAACGCCAATAATAAGCAATATGTATAAAGCGGTTAGAGCAAGGCTAAGAAAAAATGGCTGTAACGACGAGTGGACTTTTCTTTTACTCATGCGGCCACGTAACCGTGTGCCGATAAATTTGATTATTCGTAACCCTATTAATAGTACTATTATTGATAGTATCAGAAATGACCCGTGTAATAAAAGCCAGGAGCGGGCCGCGTTGTATAAGTCGTGTAAATTATAATCTTGTAACTTCATAATTAAGCTACGAAGTTAATAATTTTTACTTTCCGTATATCGTTACAAATAGTTCGGGGCCTTTATAAAATACCCACTCAACAATTGTTGTGCGGATGTGAATGGTGGTTTCTGTTAAATGTTTCATGTGTATTAATATTCAATTGTTGTGCCTGATTGTTGTTTATCTGACTATAAGTACAAATTTAAGTTTAATTGTAGCCGGAATATTACTTAATCAATCATTTGATTAACAAATGACAGTGCCTTTACCCGGTTATGACAAACAGGGTGTATAGTGAAAAATCCATGCCTTGTACATAATAAAATACAGGGGTTAGAAAACATCGCCAAATAAAAAACCCTGCCTTTTCAGACAGGGTTTTCAATTAATTATATTCCTCCCCCTTCAGGGGCTGGGGGGCGACTTACATCATACCACCCATACCGCCGCCGCCACCCATTGGCGGACCAGCAGGTGCTTCTTCCGGATCATCAGCTAACACGCATTCTGTGGTTAACAGCATGGCCGCTATTGAAGCCGCGTTCTCTAAAGCTACACGGCCCACTTTAGTTGGGTCGATAACACCTGCTTTGATCAGGTTTTCATATTTATCAGTGCGGGCGTTATAACCAAAATCGCCTTTTCCTTCTTTTACTTTTTGTACAACTATTGAACCTTCAATACCCGCGTTTTCGCATATCTGGCGCAATGGCTCTTCGATAGCACGACGGATGATCTGGATACCGGTGTTTTCATCTTCGTTATCACCTTTCAGGTTAGCCAAAGCCTCAACCGCACGGATGAAGGCAACGCCGCCACCTGCCACAATACCTTCTTCAACAGCCGCACGGGTTGCGTGTAAAGCATCATCAACACGGTCTTTCTTTTCTTTCATTTCAACTTCCGAAGCAGCGCCGATATATAACACGGCAACACCGCCTGCTAATTTCGCTAAACGCTCTTGTAGTTTTTCTTTATCATAATCAGAAGTGGTAGCTTCCATCTGTATCTTGATCTCGCTAACCCTTGATTGTATAGCTTCAGGCGCGCCGCTTCCATTGATAATGGTTGTATTGTCTTTGTCGATCAAAATCTTTTCGGCAATACCTAAATGCGATAGGTCGGCATTTTCAAGTTTATACCCTCTTTCTTCAGAGATCACTGTGCCACCGGTAAGGATGGCGATGTCTTCTAATATAGCTTTACGGCGATCGCCAAAACCAGGGGCTTTAACAGCAGCTACTTTCAGTGAACCGCGTATTTTATTTACCACCAAGGTTGATAAGGCTTCGCCGTCCAAATCCTCAGCAATAATTAATAAAGGTTTGCCGGTTTGTACCTGTTTTTCTAAAATAGGCAGCAATTCCTTCATTGATGATATTTTTTTATCGTAGATAAGCACATAAGGGTTTTCCAGTTCTGCTTCCATTTTATCGGTATTGGTTACAAAATAGGCCGAAAGGTAACCACGGTCAAATTGCATACCTTCAACAGTTTTAACCTCTGTTTCAGTACCTTTTGCTTCTTCAACGGTAATTACGCCGCCGGTTCCAACTTTTTGCATAGCATCGGCTATCATTTCGCCAATCAGTTCATCGTTATTGGCAGATATAGCCGCAACTTGTTTGATCTTGCTGAAATCATCGCCAACATCTTGTTTTTGAGCTTTTAAATTTTCAACAACTACCCTTACCGCTTTGTCTATACCGCGTTTCAGGTCCATTGGGTTTGCGCCTGCAGCTACGTTTTTAATACCTGCTGTAACGATGGCCTGCGCCAGTACAGTGGCGGTGGTAGTACCGTCGCCAGCAATATCAGCAGTTTTTGAGGCTACTTCCTTAAGCATTTGCGCGCCCATATTTTCAATGGGGTCTTTTAACTCAATCTCTTTCGCTACGGTAACACCATCTTTGGTTACTACCGGCGAACCGTATTTTTTATCAATAATTACGTGGCGTCCTTTAGGGCCCAGCGTTACTTTAACCGCGTTCGATAATATATCAACGCCTCTTTTAAGGGCGTCGCGCGCTTCAACATTGTATTTAACTTGCTTTGACATAGTTTTTTTGTTTTTGAATTAATGATTTATTGAATTAATGATTTAAGGGATGTAAATTCAATAATTCACTCCCTCAATAATTCAATAATTATTACAATACGATATAAATATCCGATTCTCTCATGATCAGGTAATCCTTACCTTCAATGGTAACTTCCTGGCCGGCAAATTTTCCGTAAAGAACCTTATCGCCGGTTTTAACCGATAAAGGTATCAGGTTACCGGTTTGTTCGGCATATTTGCCCGGGCCCACTGCTACAACTTTTCCATGTTGTGGTTTTTCCTGCGCAGTTTCAGGAATATAAATACCTGAAGCGGTTTTCGTTTCGGCGGGTGCAGCTTCAACTACTACCCTGTCTCCGATAGGTTTAATGTTTAATGACATACTTAATTATTTTTTGGTTATAAAAGTTTTCGTTTGCTAGCTCCTGCACATCAATGATGCCAACTATAAAATTGGCATAGTTATACTGTTGTATTGTCAGATTTGCTCCGGTAGTCAGCCAGATGGTAATTTCTTAGTTTATATCAGTCTATTTATCAATGCCATGATGGCAGTAGCTTTATTAACAAAAAAGGTTAAAAGAAGACTGTCATTTCGAACGATAGAGAGAAATCTATACACCTGTCTATTCCGATTTGTAGGTGTATAGATTTCTCCCTTTGGTCGAAATTGACACTTGAATTATTTCTTTGCAGGTGCCTGGGGCAGTGTTGGGAATGTCGGTGCCGGCGCCGTGTTAGCTGGCGCTGTCAATGATTTTTTAATTTGCTCATTATACTGCGAGTTGGTAGTTGCTGCTCCGCCTTTTACCGATACATTAATGGCCAATGCTAAAACCATAAGGGTTATAGCCAGTATCCAGGTGCCTTTTTCTAAAAAGTCGCCTGTTTTTTGTACACCCATTAATTGTGACGAGCTTGAAAAATTTGATGATAAGCCACCACCTTTAGGGTTTTGTATCAATACAATAAGCCCTAACAGCCCGCATACTATAATAACAATGATCACTAATACTAAATACATCTCTTTATATATCTTAATTTATTTTATTTTCTAATTGCTCAATCTGGCCTGCAAAGTAAAGGCTTTTTTCCGGAAATTTCAACATCAATTTTTTGTAGGTTAATATGGCTTTATTATAAAGCATTTGGTCGGTATAAACACGTGCCAGGGTTTCTGTTACCAGTTCATCCGCATCTTCCGAGCTTTTCTTTGCTTTATTCTCATTATCCAGTTTAATATTACCCGTATGTTTAATTTGCGGTTCATGCTGTATAAAGCGTTCAATTATCTTATCCTCTTTTCTCCCGGGATGCTTACCTGCTGCTTTAGGCGGGGCCTGGTCTATTTCATCTATTGAAGTTATACTTACTATGTTTTCGTAATACTGCTGCTGCAATTCGTCGGCAACCTCACGTTTTTCCGGCCTGGTCGAAGCTTTAGGGTTACTTACATAGGGCTGATATATGTTGTTATGTTCTTTGCGGGTTTTATCCAGCCACCACATAAAGCTATAAGGCATTTTTTCGTCATTATACTTTGATACCTCGTTATTAGCCGGTTCATTTTGCGCGTCTGTATTTTCCCCGGCAATTATGGTCAACTGACTATTTTCGTGGACAGAAGGTTCAAAAACAAAATGCGTATCATTTACGGTCCCGCTTTTTTCTTCGTCAGTGGATGTTTTATCCGGGATGCCTGATTGTTCAAGGCCAATATCGTCAATGCCTACTATTTCGTCATAAATTTCATCGTCAATATCCTGATGAAAATATTCAACATTATTATCGAAAGTGATCTCTACGGTTGTGTTGGTATCCGTTTTAGCCATATACTCGTCGTATTCGCGGGCATGCTGCGGGTAATCGTCTGTTTGTTTTGCTTGTTCGGCAACGGCATTGTACGCTGTTTCCGGGTCATTATCGGGTGCAATATAGGTATCGGAAATTGTTTCCTCTTCAACAAAGGCATGGTACCCGGGCGCAGTTTCGTGCTGATCTTCCGCCAGGGTAATATCTTCAACGGTATCGCCTGTTGCCGAACCGGTATTAGTAAAATAAGTATGGGCGGCGGGTTCGTCACTATAAACAACCTGCTCTTCTGTTACCACCGACAGGGTATCAACCTCTATAGCCAGCTTATATAAAGTTGCGGGGTCGAAATAAGCCGCTGCATGTTTTAAGTTTTCCTTTTCACGATTTGGCATCATTAGCGCCCATAAAACCCCGCTTTGCGGGTATTGAGCAACCAGCGATTTCAGTTCGGCCACATAAGTTGGGTTGTTATCAGCCGGGTTGGCCAATAATTTCCATAAAAACTCATATTCGCCTGTTTGTTCGTTCACGTGGTTAAACTATAAAATACTTACCAATTATTAAAGGCCTTGTTAAAAATATCGTCAATTAACTTGGTGGTTATTGTTTTTATAAGCGATTGCTCCTGCGAAGAAAGTTCGCCTGTAAAATTCGCTGTTTCGGTAAAGGATTGGTCAAAATTAATTTTTTTATCGGCTTCATAAACAAATTTAACCTTCACTGTGATGGATAAAACTTCGGCATTGGCAATAGGCGCTACGTTATTGTTGGTAGCCTGTACAGAAATCGGGGCAAAATGATAATCGGTTATTGATCCGCTCATATTCGCGTTTCCCTCGCCGTTAACTAAGCTGAGGCCAGTGGTTGAGCGTATCCTGTTTTTCAGATCTTCTGTAAATTGCTGGCTTAAATTAGCTACAACAATTGGTGCATTATTCTCAAAAAATCCAATATTTATTGTACGCATTGCAGGGGGTATAGCACTACCATTTAACTTATAGGCGCACCCAGGGCAAGTAAAAATTAAAATGCCGGCTGCTAAAACACCCAATAATTTTTTCATCAGCCTTATAAATTTAATTCTTTTATTTTCCTGTATAATGTTCTTTCTGATATTCCCAGTTCGTTGGCAGCCAGTTTGCGTTTGCCTTTATGCTTTTTTAAAGCCTTACGTATCAAATCCGATTCTTTTTCTATCAATGATAATGATTCTTCAACCTCTTCGGCCGCATGTGTTATGTTATAACCATCGTTATTATTAACGGGCTGCTGTATGGTAAATTGTGAGTCGGGGTTACCCGGAAATTCAATATCGCGGTACAGTTGGTTAATGGCTTGCGAGTTATTGGCAAAGTTTGGCGTAACGCCCCCATGCTCTATCATATCAGCAACCAGTTTTTTCAATTCAACCATATCGCGCTTCATATCAAACAAAACCTTGTACAAAATATCCCGTTCCGAAAAATCTTCCTTTCCCTGGTTATCTATCCGCATCGGCAAATTTTTTCCATTTGATTCCTGCGGGATGTAGGTAAGCAAAGTTTGCGCTGTAATTACGTGTTCTCGCTCCAGTACAGCCAATTGTTCGGCCATATTTTTTAGCTGGCGCACATTACCCGGCCATGAATAGTTAACAAGCGCGCGTTGCGCATCCTCATCTAATTGTATAGGCGGTGTGCGATATTTATCGGTAAAATCTGAGGTGAATTTTCTAAAAAGCAGGTATATATCTTCTTTCCTGTCGCGCAGGGGCGGTATGCGCAGCGGAACGGTATTTAAACGATAATAAAGGTCCTCCCTGAACTTGCCGTTCTTCACGGCTTCATATACATCAACATTGGTAGCAGCAATAACCCGCACATTGGTTTTCTCTACTTTTGATGAACCTACCTTTATATACTGGCCCGACTCAAGCACCCGCAACAGGCGCGCCTGGGTGCCCAAAGGCATTTCGGCAATTTCATCCAGGAATATGGTGCCGCCGTTTACGGTTTCAAAATATCCCTTACGCTCGCCAACAGCACCGGTATAAGCGCCTTTTTCATGGCCAAATAATTCAGAATCAATAGTGCCCTCGGGTATGGCGCCGCAGTTAACCGCTATAAACGGCCCATGCTTGCGCGGGCTCATCTGGTGTATAATGTGCGAAAAAACTTCTTTACCACTACCACTCTCTCCTGTTATTAAAACAGAAATATCAGTAGGTGCAACCTGGTTAGCAATATTTATGGCCCTATTCAATAACGGCGAGTTGCCGATTATGCCAAAGCGTTGTTTTATTTCTTGTATTTCCATGCCCCCTAGCCCCCTAAAGAGGGTATAATTAAGGTTAATTTATAATTTATTTAAAAGCCCCACCAATTACTCCCCCTTTAGGGGCCCGGGGGGCACTATCTTTCCCATCAATGTTGCCGTTGTACAGCGTTCGGCCAGTACATTTACATACATCCCCGGTTTATATCTTTCATCTACGGGGAAAACAACCATCGCATTTTGGTCGCTTCGTCCGCAGTAATCATTTTTTGATTTTTTGGAGAAGCCTTCTATCAATACTTTTTGAACCTTCCCAATTTGTGCCTGCAACCTGATATGCGAATGCTGCTGCTGTAAAGCAACTATCTCTGTTAATCTTGCGGCCTTAATACTTTCGGGTATATCATCCGCGTAACGTTTGGCAGCTAAAGTGCCGGGCCTTTCAGAGTACATGAACATGTAAGCAAAATCATATTTTACATATTCCATCATACTCACGGTTTCGTTATGGTCTTCTTCGGTTTCGGTACAGAAGCCGGTGATTACATCGGTTGATATGGCACACCCCGGTATTATACGGTGAATAGCATCTACCCTATTTATATACCATTCGCGGTCGTAAGTACGGTTCATCAGGTCCAATACACGGCTGCTACCCGATTGTACCGGCAAATGAATATAGTTGCAAATATTATCGTATTTGGCAATGGTATATAACACCTCGTCGGTAATATCTTTTGGATGCGAAGTTGAAAACCGTACACGGAGGTCAGGGTTAACCAATGCAACTAACTCTAATAAATTCGCAAAATTAACATGCTGCGTTCCGTCCACGCTGGTCCACTTGTACGAGTCAACATTTTGCCCAAGTAAAGTAACTTCCCGATAGCCGCTATTAAACAGATCGGTGCATTCGTTAACTATTGATACCGCGTCGCGGCTGCGTTCGCGGCCACGGGTAAATGGCACTACGCAGAAAGAGCACATATTATCGCAGCCCCGCATTATAGATACGAAGGCATTAATGCCATTGCTGTTTAAACGCACGGGGCTAATATCTGCATAAGTTTCCTCGCGCGATAGCAATACGTTAACCGCTTTTTGTCCGCCGTCAACCTGTTCAATTAAATTAGGCAGGTCGCGGTACGCATCGGGGCCAACTACTACGTCAACCAGTTTTTCTTCTTCTAAAAATTTTGCTTTTAAACGCTCGGCCATGCAGCCCAGCACGCCAACTACCATACCAGGGTTTTTTGCTTTGGCCGCTTTAAATTCTCTTAGCCTGTTGCGTACACGGGTTTCGGCATTTTCACGAATAGAGCAGGTGTTAATAAAAATAACATCGGCATTGGTATAGTCAGTTGTGGTTTCAAATCCTTTTTCCGATAAAATAGATGCCACGATCTCGCTATCTGAAAAATTCATGGCGCAGCCGTAACTTTCAATATATAGTTTGCGCCCGTTATTCTTTCCTGCTGCAGGTGTTAACAATAAAGCCTCACCCTGCCTGCTTTCATCATGCACTTTATCCGGGATAACCAAATCCATCATCTTTGTAAAAATTTGAGCTGCAAAAATACATAAAATTTAAATATAGTGTGACATATTGGCAGAAATAACAAATACCTTATTTTATTGTTATGCTAACTAACTATAATGCAATTGCATAAAAAATAATTGTAAAATAAGTATCTTGGTTAATTAATTTAAAACAACAACGCCCATTAAAGGCCGGTCAAAAAAAGGCCTGAAGCATAAAACAATTTATAAGGAAACTGATACACATGGCGTTTAATTTTTTGAAGCATAAAAAACATAGGGCAGCGCTTATTTCTCTCCTTGTACTTACCACCGTAATATTGGTTTTGGCTTTTTTAATTAACCGGTATTGGGAGCCCATTTTATCGAAAAAAATAAAAAGCATTGTTTTAACCAGTACCGACAGCCTGTATAACATTGATTTTTCTTCGGCTGAATTGCATGTGCTGGAAGGGCGGGTAATTATTTACAATATACATTTTAAGCCCGATACCGCTGTTTATGACCGCCGCAAAAGCCAGCACCTTGCTCCAAATACTTTGGTTGAATTGTATGCAAAACGGTTGATACTGGCCAATATTCACCCTTTTAAATTATATTTTAGCCATATTCTTGATATTGGCCGCATCACCTTAAGCTCGCCCGATGTGCGTATGCGTTATCAGTTGAACCAATCAAAAGATACGCTGATCAAAAACAAGCGCACCACCTGGCAAAAAATATCAAAAAGTTTAAAATCAATTCACGTTGGCGATATATTTTTAAATGATGTGCATTTTAAATACAATGATTATTCGAGCAGTAAACCGGCTTTTTCTGAACTGAAAGAAATGAACCTGCAGGCAAATGACCTGCTCATAGATTCATTAACTCAAACAGACATATCGCGTATGCTGTTTTGTAAAGACATTGTAGTCGATCTGAACAACTTTAATGGTAAAACAAAAGATGGCCTATATACTTACGCCGTAAAAAGGTTAAAAATTTCGACACGCTCCGAGCAGTTAACTATCAGAGGATTTACGCTCGACCCGCTTAACGCGAATGTGTTTTTTAGTAAAACCCTGAAGGATAAGTACGCGATAAAACTTGATTCGTTGCAGCTTAATGATTTCGACCTGTTCAGCTACGCGAAATACCGCACCTTAACAGTTTCGAGCTTAATTTTAAACCGAGGCTCGCTCGATCTGCTTAACAACCCCAATAAACCGCCACCCCATAAAAACAAAATTAAAAGCTTCCCGAATGTGGCCATATTTGATCTGAACACCATAGTTAAAATAGATACGCTGATAGCAAAACATATTGATGTCAGTTATAGCGAATACAATAACGAATCGGGCAAGACCGGGACCGTAACCTTTAACAACAGCAGCGCCCTGTTTTTAAATGTTACCAATAACAAAGCTATAGCACAAAAAAACGAGATCAGCACGGTACATGTAACCAGTTATTTTATGAACCGGGGCAAGGTTAATATTGATTTTACCTTTAATTTAACCAACCCTAATGCCCTCTACAGCTATAAAGGCAGCGTAGGCCCCATGAATTTGCAGGCAGTAAACCCAGCCACAATACCATTGGCTATGGTTAAAATAAGTTCGGGTAGCCTTAAAAGGTTTGAGTTTGATGTTAAAGCTGATAGTAAGGTATCGGAGGGAAAGGTCACTGTTTTATACAATGACCTCAAAGTAACGCTGCTAAAACACGATAGTATTGATAAAAAATTGAAACGAAAACTAGTGGCCTCGCTGTTTGCCAACGTATTTATATTGAAGCATAACAATCCGGATGAGGCCGGCGAAATACCACGGTCATTTAACGTGGTTTATAAGCGGCCCATATATTCGCCTTTTTTTAAAACCGCGTGGCAAACGTTGCTTGCCGGTATAAAACCGGCGGTTGGGTATGACACCAAAACACAGCAGGCAACCACGGCGAGGATGGCCCAAAGTGTACTCAACAAGCAAAACCGGAAAATAAAAAAAGCATTAAGGATACAAAAACGTGCCG
>CAISKH010000049.1 GCA_903885865.1 uncultured Mucilaginibacter sp. | reverse complement strand
TTTGGGTCGAATATTTTCGGCAGGTAAGCTTCGGGCCAGCGGCGTATGCCGGGTATGGACGAGCCTTCTGTTGGCTGGCAGCCTACTATTTGTACGGCAGGGTTCACTTCTTTTAAAAATTTAGAGCAGCCCATTATGGTGCCCGTAGTGCCCATCGAACTAACAAAGTGGGTAATTTGATGTTCGGTATCGCGCCATATTTCGGGGCCGGTGGTTTTGTAATGGGCCAGGTAATTATCGGCGTTGGCAAACTGGTTCAGTATAAAGTAACCATCGTTCGCGGCTTTTTCTTCGGCATAATCGCGGCAGCGTTCAATACCGTCAAGCAAGGTAACTTTAGCGCCGAATGCTTCCATAGCAACTGTACGCTCACGGGTGGAGTTTGACGGCAGCGCCAGTTCTATATCCAACCCATATACACAGGCTATCATTGCTAAAGCAATGCCGGTATTACCACTGGTTGCCTCAATGAGTTTGGCGCCGGGTTTAATATCGCCGCGCTCCAGGGCGCTACGTATCATATTCAAAGCCGGACGGTCCTTTACGCTTCCCCCGGGGTTATTGCCCTCCAGTTTACCAAACAGGCGCACGTTGGGGTTCGGGTTAAGCCGCTTTATCTCCACCATAGGCGTATTTCCTATAAGGTCAATTACTCCTGCCATGCTATTTTATTTTTTTTGAAACTTTTATGGTTGGGTCATGGTAAACCGTTGAATTGGGCGCCACGCTTTGCGTGAGCCAAACATTCCCTCCAATAATACTGTCATGCCCTATAACGGTTTCGCCGCCCAGTATGGTTGCGCCCGAATAGATCACTACATTATCTTCAACCGTTGGATGGCGCTTTATATGGGCCAGGTTTTTGGCAACGCTCAACGCGCCCAACGTTACCCCCTGGTACAGCTTTACATGCTTGCCTATCAGGGTGGTTTCGCCAATAACAATGCCTGTTCCGTGGTCGATGTAAAAATATTCATCGATCTGTGCCCCGGGGTGTATATCAATACCCGTTTTTGAATGCGCATATTCTGTTAGAATGCGGGGCAACAGGGGCACATCATGTTTAAACAAGCTATGCGCCAAACGATAAAACGATATGGCGTAAAAACCCGGATAAGTGCGTATTACCTCGAACTCGCTGCCTGCAGCAGGGTCGCCGTTAAAGATAGCCTGGATATCTGTATTGAGCACGCGGTATAATTCGGGCAGCTCATCAAAAAAACTTTCGGCCATTTTTTCGTTATCACAATTGCTGCAGGCTTTGGTGGCATTCATAATATGACACAATTCATCCTGCAGTTTTTTAAATTCATCCTGTAGCTGACCGATAGATATAAACACCTTTTTTGATTGCTCCGGGTATAACAAACGGATCACCTGCAACGCCCAGGTTGTAATTTCCTTATTGGAAGGTACGGGCTCAACCTGGTGCTGTTTATCTAAAATTTTCCGGTAAAATTCGTCGTTCATTATTTATCGGGCATTTGTTAACGGTTTGCGCTGCAAGTTTATGTAAAAAAATGTTGTTTAGATGTAAAAAGTGAAGTGGGCCACGACAAATACACCAAAATATTTGGAAGGTTATCAGGAGGACAGTACAGAATCCAAAAGCTTGATCTAACGGTATATGTTTAAACGTGTTGCTGTATATATCAGGGTAATTGATTTTCAATTTTTATTAACAACCTGATAAACAACAAGTTCAGGTGTTCACGATTTTGAGCGCGTGAACGCTCGTGAACGCTCCGTGAACACTTATGAACGGATTATCTTTGCAGCGGATGCTTTTCCTGCCAAAGCCTGGCGAACGATTTTTCGGCCACAACCGGCATTGCCCTGAAATGGCCCCAGGTTTTTTTGAAGAATTTTTTCAATAGGCGGTTTTTTGTTTTACCGCTGAAAAAATCTTCCAGTTTACGGCTTAGCATACCTTTCTTCCACATTTTCCAGCCCCATTTTTCTTTGCGGGTAACCAGGCCCTCTTTAACGGCA
>CAISKH010000048.1 GCA_903885865.1 uncultured Mucilaginibacter sp. | reverse complement strand
GCAATTAGAAATTATCAAAGCTAACACTAAAATAAATCAAGATTGGTCACCTCGTAAATCAGGTATTACTCTTAAAGCTATCGATACTGTTCAAAAGCTTTGGGATGAATTTTGCACATTAGAAGATGGTTACAATAAAATTAATAATTCAACATCAATAATTGAAGGAACATCTTGTCAGTTAATCCAAACTAAATACGAGAGAAGTCAATATGCCAGAGCAATTTGCTTGGAGCATTATGGATATTCTTGTAGGGTTTGCAAATTTAACTTTGAAGATAAATATGGTGATATAGGCAAAGGCTTTATTCACGTGCATCACATAATTCAGTTATCAAATACTGGGCAAACCTATACAAATCCCATTAATGATTTACGACCAGTATGCCCTAACTGTCATGCAATGTTACACAAGAAAAACCCACCTTATACGATTGAAGAATTGCAGAGCAGATTGTAGCCTAAATTAGACTTGCAAAATCTTCAAAACTTCGCAAATCTTCCCCAACCCCCATCATCCGCCCAATCTCCGCATAAACATCCTCCGCCGTCTTCCCCTGCTCACGCAAATATTTTATAGAAGTTGCCCCTGCAGATTTGGATAGTTTTTGTCCACCCGGTTCCATCAGCAAAGAATGGTGATGAAAAGTGATATGTTGAAAAGCATCTTTTCGTAACACCGATGCCAGGTAATGCTGTGCTATGGTTGATGGGTACAGGTCCTCCCCTCTCACTATTAGATCAACGCCAAAATGTATATCATCAAGCATCGAAGCTAACTGGTAGGATGGGTAGCCGTCCTTCTTTCTCACTATAAAATCATTCATTTCAGCCGGAAGTTCAGTTTTTACCGTTCCATCATTCAGCGTTTTAATGAGTAATTCCCTTTCATCGGTATACAGTCGCCAACTAGTGTTTGGTGTATCAAGTGGAATAGACAAGTGCCGACAAGTTCCCGGATAAATACGGCCTTCTATTTGTTTTCTTGAGCATTGGCAGGCAAATACATTCCCCTGCTCCTCTAACTGTTGCAACGCGCTTTTATAACTATCCACCCGGTGAAGTTGCGACCAGTTTTTTTTATAATCCTCCACATCGCGCGGGCCCTCATCCCAGGGGATGTTTAAAAAATTAAGGGTATCAAAAATATCCTGCACGTAGGCCATATTTACCCTTTCCTGGTCAAGGTCATCAATACGCAGTAATATTTTCGCACCGGTTTTTCGGGCCAGCGCGGCAGTAAGAGCGAATGATAAAACGTTACCTATATGCAAAAACCCGCTGGGGGTTGGTGCTATACGGGTTTTATTAAACTGCTGCACTATTTTATTAAATATGGTTCATTCGGTTTAGTTAACAAATGTTTATAAACGGTTAAAATAGTTAAAACATATAGCTAACCTTTTTCGTTAATAAATTTAAACATTAACCTATGAATAATATACTCAACCTGCACGCAAAGGTGCATAACTGGACGGATACTATTGGTTTTATGCTAAATACATCACAAACCAACAAAAAAAATAGGGTAACAACCAATCATTATTTTTTTAAAACTTTTAATTTTTTCGAAAGAAATAAAGACGGTGATACAAAAAATTCAAAATTTTTGTGTTTTGATGCTTATGGCGAAAAAATAAATGTAAGATCGCTTTTAGACCTACAAGCTGCTTTTTTCGAGAATATCAGCCAGCTTTAATGGTATAATCAGCAGTGCATTATTTTCTAAATTCTACGATTCAGGGTAACTGTTAACCTTGCAGTATTGCTTATCGTGGGCAGGGTTTATTTTGCTTGTCCGGGAATTTTGGGCGTTTTAAGTTTGCCCTTCAGATCGGGGTTTTGAGATGGCAAGGTGTTTACTACGACTTCAATTTCTGTTTGCTGCACAGACACTGCATATTCTGCAGGTTCAATGCGGCTGCCTATAGCTTCGGCATATACCTGTGTAAATTCTGCACCAAGGTATAGTATTACGGCAGTATAGTATATCCATAACAACAAAACGATCAATGAGCCTGCTGCGCCATAGGTGGAGAGGCTTTTTGTTGACACCTCAATATATAAACCGATCAGGTATTTGCCCAGCATAAAAAGTATGGCGGTAAAAAAGGCGCCCGAGCGCACATCCCTCCAATGTATTTTCGCATCAGGCAAAAATTTAAATATAATACCAAATAAAATCGATGTTACTATAAATGCTATACCCACATTAATGCCGTTTATTAACCAAACGGTTACTCCTGGTATAAAATGAGCTATTTTATGGCTTAATGATAGAATAAGCAGGTTAATAATGAGCGAAACCAATAATAAAAAACCCAGGCCGATTATTAATGAAAAAGATAAAAAACGGTTTTCAAGCAATTTAACCCAGCCGCGTTTTGGCTTTGCTTTAACCCGCCATATAATATTTAATGATTCCTGTATATCAATGAACATACTGCTGGCGCCTAATAATAAAGTGGCAATTCCAATAATAACCGCAATACTTGTTTTACCTGATAGCTGCAGGTTTTTTAGCATTTCTTGTATTTGAATAGCCGCTTCGCTGCCTACATAGCCTTTAATTTGTGGATATAAAGCGTTAGTGGTAGCGACGTCCCCCAAAAATAACCCGGCAAGCGATATCGTCAATATTAGTAAAGGCGCTATGGAAAAAACAGTATAATACGCCAGCGACGCGCTCAATTTTAAGCCATTGTTGTTAACAAAACCGTTAAACGTGGCTATTAAAACCTTCCATATTTTTTTCAGATATTGTTTACTAAAAATTGTCATACTAAATCGGCTATATGATACCAGGTTTTTGTAACTACTTAGCAATTTTAATGCCCCTTTAAATAAAAAACCAAAACGGGCACAATAAGGGTTGCTTAAAGTAACTACACGGTTGCCGGCAAAACATCAACCCAACAATTATCGATGATTTTAACGGTGTGAAACAATTAGCAGGTCAAGGTCCTTACACGGTAATGAAAAACGTTCGCCGATATGTTTATTGGTCAAATGCCCCTGGTAAATATACACGGCCTCACGCACCCCCGATTTTTGCCAGATCACATTTTTCATCCCGCCTTGCTCTCCTATCTCTAACAATATTGGCGTAAAAATATTGGTGAGCGCATAGGTGGCCGTACGCGCCACGCGCGACGCTATATTAGGCACACAATAATGTATTACATCATATTTGCGAAACACGGGGTGGGTATGATTGGTAATTTCAGACGTTTCAAAACAGCCGCCCTGGTCAATACTCACATCAATTATAACCGAGTTGGGCTTCATGCGGCTTACCGTCGATTCGGTTACAATGCAGGGGCTGCGGCCGTCTTCGGCGCGTATGGCGCCAATGGCCACATCGCAGGTTGTAATAGCTTTCTCCAGCACTATGGGCTGTACTACAGAGGTAAATACCCTGGTGCCTATGTTATTTTGCAGCCTCCGTAATTTGTAAATGGACGGGTCAAAAACTTTTACTTCGGCGCCTAATGATATAGCCGTGCGCGCGGCGTATTCGCCTACCGTTCCTGCGCCAAGTATTACAATTTCTGTTGGTGGTACGCCGGTTATACCTCCAAGCATTAAGCCTTTGCCATCAAATACATTGCTTAAATATTCGGCAGCTATAAGTATGGAGGTTGCGCCCACTATTTCGCTCATTGCCCTTACCACGGTTAATGAATTGCCTTCATCGCGCAGGTGTTCAAAGCAAAGGGCGGTTACTTTTTTATTTAATAAAGCTTGCAGGCATTCGGGTTTCAGTGTTGATACCTGTAGCGCCGATATAAGTATCTGGCCCGGTTTCATCAGTTCAATTTCCTCCAAAGTAGGGGGAGCTATTTTTATAATGATATCGGCCTCGTAAACCTTTTTAGTGTCGAATACAATTTGTGCGCCCTGCTCCGCATAATCTTTATCTAAAAATTTGGCTGCTTTGCCGGCATTGCTTTCTAACATTACCTCATGGCCATTATTAATTAATAAAGCGACTGATAATGGAGTTAACGGGAGCCTGTTTTCCTGGAAAGAAACCTCTTTTGGTATGCCGATATAAAGTTTGTTTTTTTTGTTCTTTATTTCAAGCATCGATTCCTGAGGCTGCATCATTGCCTGTTTGGCAATATCTGAGAACCCGCTGTATTTCCCTGAACTCATAATGTAATTTTTATGGATGATGAAGGTAAGAAAAATACATTATATTTTTTCAACTATTATCTCCCGGCTATCGTCATTTAAAACCTTTATGCTGATGCTGATATAATGTCCAGGAAGCATATCCGGCACTTTTTCGGGCCACTCAATAAAACAATGATTTCCAGAATAAAAATACTCTTCGCAGCCCATATCCAACGCCTCAGTTTGGTTTTTTGTGCGGTAGAAATCGAAATGATAAATTTTACCCCTGGCCCCAATGTATTCATTTACCAGGGCAAATGTTGGGCTGGTTACTGCGTCAGTTATCCCCAAGCATTCGCATAATGATTTGATGAGCGTGGTTTTGCCTGCACCCATATTGCCATGAAAAAGAAATATCTTTTCATTGCCTGCAAAGGTTATGATTTGCGATGCGATAGTGGTAAGTTGGGCTGTAGTTGAAGCGATTAATATCATTTACAAATTCTAAACGAGCGTCATTACTTCAAAAGTAAAATAATTCTCTTACTTAGGCCCATAAGTAACAACCGGAATGATCATTTCTTCTAATGAAATGCCCCCATGCTGAAATGTTTCATTATAAAAATTAACAAAATGATTGTAGTTGTTGGGGTAAACAAAGTAAGTGTCTTCTTTGGCAAATACAAAGCTTGAGCTTACGTGCAACCGGGGCAGCATTGCATCGTGCGGGTTGCGCACATGAAATACATCCTTAGGGTTAAAATTAAGGTTGCGGCCCTGTTTGTAGCGCAGGTTGGTATTGGTATTGCGATCGCCAATAATTTTGCTTGGCTTTTTAACGCGTATGGTGCCGTGGTCGGTAGTAATAATTACGCGTACTTGTTTTTGCGCTAAAAACTTAAGCAGATCAAACAACGGCGAATGTTCAAACCACGAAAGCGTTAATGAGCGATAGGCAGCATCATCGCTGGCCAGCTCACGTATCATTTGCATATCTGTGCGGGCATGCGAAAGCATATCAACAAAGTTATATACCACAACGTTCAACTCATTTTTCATCAGGTTGCTTACCGAATCATTCAGCGCGCGCCCCTCATCCAGGTTTAAAATTTTATGGTACGAATGCTTGCAATCCTTGCGGTAAACACGACTGATCTGGTCAGACAGGAAATCAGATTCATACAAATTTTTGCCGCCGTCGTCTTCATCATTTTGCCACATTTCGGGATACCGTTTCTCCATTTCTAACGGCATCAGGCCCGAAAAAATAGAATTTCGCGCATATTGGGTGGCGGTAGGTAAAATACTATAGTAAGTATCTTCCTCTTCCATCCTGAAATATTCGGATATTATCGGGTTAATGATCTTGAACTGGTCATATCTTAAATTGTCTATCAATATAAAAAAAACAGGGCCCTTGCCGTCAAGCTTCGGAAAAACCTTCTTTTTAAACAGCTGGGTAGAACTGGCCGGCGCCGTATCGGGGTTTTTTAACCAATTAAGGTAGTTTTTTTCAACAAACTTGCAAAATTGCGTATTGGCCTCTGCTTTTTGCATGGTCAAAATTTCATGCATCCCGGCATCTTCCAACTGCTGTAGCTCAAGCTCCCAATAGATCAGCTTTTTGTAAACATCAACCCATTCCTGGTGGCTAAGGTTATCATTAAGCGTTATGCCCAGGTTCCTGAAATCCTGCTGATAGGCCATAGTTGTTTTTTCGGTAACCAGACGCTTATTCTCCGTGAGTTTTTTTATGGTGAGCAGTATTTGTTTGGGGTGTACGGGCTTTATCAGGTAATCGTCAATTTTCGACCCTATGGCATCCTCCATCAAATATTCTTCCTCACTCTTGGTTATCATTACAATCGGAACATCGTTATTTACATTCTTTATTTGCGATAAGGTTTCCAGCCCGGTTAGGCCGGGCATATTTTCGTCTAAAAAAACAAGATCAAAATAGTTATTTTTGAAAGCTTCAACCGCGTCGTTTCCGTTGGTTACCGTGGTAACTTTATAACCCTTTTCATTTAAAAAAAGTATATGTGGTTTTAACAGGTCAATCTCATCATCAGCCCATAATATTGTAGTGTCCTGCATGGTATATATATAATATCAAAAAAATAATGTCGTTCAGTAAATCAATACTTCAACAAACTTACCGATATAACCTCAAAGCAAGTGTTTTGTTATGAATTATAGCGAACATTAACAAATATTAACAAATATAAACTATATTGTTTACCATAATTTAACACTTTTGCAGCGTTTAACATACACATTGAATAAGAAAAAAATTATTAACGACCCGGTTTACGGGTTTATAAGCATACCTACCGAACTGGTGTTCGACCTGATCGAGCATCCTTATTTTCAGCGGTTGCGTTATATTAAACAACTGGGCATGACCCACCTGGTTTATCCGGGTGCGCTGCATACCCGTTTTCACCACGCGCTGGGCGCTATGCACCTGATGAAGATGACCATCGAGACGCTGCGCAGCAAGGGCCACGCCATTAACGACCAGGAGGAAGAAGCAGTAACCATAGCCATACTATTGCATGATATAGGGCACGGCCCGTTCTCGCATGCTCTGGAGAATACTATAGTTAAAGGCATATCGCACGAAGATATTTCCGCTTTATTAATGAATAAGCTCAACGAGCAGTTTAACGGGCGGCTGGCTATGGCTATAAGTATTTTTAATAATACTTACCCCAAGCGGTTTTTGCATGAATTGGTATCGAGCCAGTTGGATATGGACAGGTTGGATTACCTGAACCGCGACAGCTTTTTTACGGGTGTTTCAGAAGGCATTATCAGTTCAGACCGTATTATAAAAATGCTCAATGTTAAGGACGACCATATTGTTATTGAAGAAAAGGGCATCTATTCGGTTGAGAAATTTATAATTGCCCGCCGTTTAATGTACTGGCAGGTTTACCTGCATAAAACTGTAATAGCCGCCGAACAATTATTGGTTAAAATACTGGAGCGCAGCCGCGAACTGGCATTAAAAGGCAAGAAGCTCTTTGCTACGCCCGCCCTTGATCATTTTCTTACCCAAACATTAAGCCGTGAAGAATTTATGAAATACGCCAACAACCTGGAAATATTCACGGGTTTGGATGATACTGATATTTTATCGGCGGTAAAGGTTTGGGCCTTGAATGATGATTTTGTACTGGCTAAGCTATGCAATGATTTTGTGCACCGCAAGCTTTTTCATGTTGATATTACCAGCGAGCCGGTTAATGAACACGTAGTTTCGGGTTTAGTAAAGAAAGCCATTGAAAAATATGGCATAACAACCGACGAGGCTTCATATTTTGTTTTTACCGACTCGATAAGAAATAACGCGTACAGGCCGGGCGATGGCAACATCCGTATTTTAATGAAAGACGGTACAATAAAAGATATTGCAGCAGCCAGCGACAATTCAAATTTGGAAGCGTTGGCAAAAACTGTAAAAAAATATATACTTTGCTATAGCAAGGATTTGGTTTGATGTTATACGTATTACGTTCTGCGTTTAGCTGATAATTTAAAAAATACGTATAACGTTAAACGTACAACATATAACATTAACTTTTAAATTTGCCCGATGCAATTTACAGCCCAGGAGATAGCTTTTTTACTCAACGGAACAGTTGAAGGCGACCCGTTAGTATCGGTTAATCAACTGGCTAAAATAGAGGAAGCCGGTGTGGGTTCGTTATCATTTTTGGCTAACCCCAAGTATGAACAATACCTGTACAGCACCAATGCTTCCATAGTTATTGTTAATAACGACCTTGTGCTTACTGAACCTGTAAAAGCCATATTAATACGGGTTGAAAATGCTTACAGCGCGTTTTCGGTATTGCTTGAAAAATACAATACCATCAAATTAAATAAGAGTGGAATTGAGCAACCCTGTTTTATACATCCATCGGCGCAACTTGGTCAAAATGTTTACGTAGGTGCGTTTGCCTATATTGGCCCCGGCGTAAAACTGGGCGATAACAGTAAAGTATACCCCAACACCTACATTGCCGATAATGTAACCGTAGGTAAAAACTCTACCCTGTTTTCGGGTGTAAAAGTATATTTTGATTGTGTTATTGGCGATAATGTAATTATACACTCGGGCGCTATAATTGGCAGCGATGGCTTCGGCTTTGCGCCATCGGCTGATGGTACTTACCAAAAGATAAGCCAGATAGGCAATGTGATACTGGAAGATAATGTTGAAGTTGGCTCAAATACCACGATAGACAGGGCAACGATGGGTTCAACTATTATACGCAAAGGTGTAAAGCTGGATAACCTTGTCCAAATAGCGCATAATGTGGAAATTGGCGAAAATACGGTAGTAGCGGCGCAAACCGGCATATCAGGCAGCGCTAAAATTGGCGAAAGCGTAGTATTAGGCGGGCAGGTGGGCGTAGTAGGCCACATTAGCGTTGCCAAAGGCTCGCAGGTACAGGGGCAATCAGGTATAGGCCGAACTATTACAGAAGAAAATAAAAAATGGGCCGGCAGTCCGGCGGTGCCGTATAGTAATAATATGAGGTCGCAGGTGGTGATACAACGGCTGCCCGACCTGGAAAAAAGGATAGAAGAATTAGAAAAAATAATTGCTGAATTGCGTAAAAATGAAGTTCATTAGTTTACTGGTTCATTAGTTCATTGGGGCTGTCCGATGATGAACTATCCAACCAATGAACCAATTAACTAATGAACAAATGAACTAACAAAGAATGAATATAAAACAAAGAACTATAAAATCGCCTGTTTCCGTTTCAGGCTCAGGATTACATACCGGCGAAAAGGTGACCATGACCTTTAACCCCGCGCCCGAAAATCATGGTTATAAATTCAGAAGGATAGATATAGAAGGCATGCCTGTAATTGATGCCGACGTGGATAACGTAACCGATACGTCGCGCGGTACCACCATTTCGCAAAATGGCGCCAGCGTGAGCACTATTGAGCATGTTTTGGCGGCTTTGGTTGGCTTGGAGATAGATAACGTGCTGATAGATATGGATGGCCCCGAAACGCCCATTATGGACGGCAGTTCGATACAGTTTGTTGATGCGATTACAAAGGCGGGGCTAATTGAACAGGAGGAGGACAGGGAATATTATCATATACCTTATAATATTCATTATGAAGAGCCCGGCCGCAAGGTAGAAATGGTAGCCATGCCGCTTGACGATTACCGTTTTACCTGTATGGTTGATTATAATTCGCAGGTACTAGGTAGCCAGCATGCAAGTATTTCTACTATTTCTGAGTTTGAAAAAGAGATAGCATCATGCCGCACCTTCTGCTTTTTGCATGAGCTGGAGATGTTATTGCAACACGACCTGATAAAGGGCGGCGACCTGAACAACGCAATAGTGGTGGTTGATAAGAAAGTTGACGAGGAAGAGTTAGCGCATTTAGCAAAACTTTTTAACCGGAAGGACATAAAAGTGGCGCCACAGGGTATATTAAATAATGTGGAACTACGCCATCAAAACGAACCGGCGAGGCATAAACTGCTGGATATGATAGGGGACCTGGCTTTGGTAGGTGTTCCGTTGCGCGGGCACATTATGGCTGCAAGGCCGGGTCATGCGGCAAACATAGCGTTTGCTAAAAAAATAAAAAATCTGATAAAAAAAGAACGCAGCCGCAAGCACTTTAAGGTTTACGACCCCAACATGCAACCGGTTTATGATACGGTGCAGATAATGAATATTCTGCCGCACCGTCAGCCAATGTTAATGATAGATAAGATATTGGAGCTAACAAAAAGTCATGTGGTAGGGTTAAAAAATGTAACCATAAACGAAGATATATTCAGGGGGCATTTTCCGGGCACACCGCTGTTTCCGGGGGTATTGCAAATTGAAGCAATGGCCCAAACTGGCGGTATACTGGTTTTAAATACCGTGCCCGATCCTGAAAATTATATAACCCTGTTTTTAAAAATAGAGAACGCCCGGTTTAAAGACAAAGTAGTGCCCGGCGATACACTGATATTCCATTGCAATTTGCTGGCCCCAATACGAAGGGGCATAGCGCAAATGAAGGGCATAGGAATGGTGGGCAACCGTGTGGTAGTTGAAGCAGAGCTGATGGCCCAAATTGTAAAAAAGCAAAAACCTGAAGAAGTATGATCCAGCCATTAGCATATATACATCCGCAGGCCAAAATAGCCGACAATGTAGTAATTGAGCCCTTTGTTACCATACACAAGGATGTTGAGATAGGCGAAGGCACCTGGATAGGCTCAAACTCCGTAATTATGGATGGGGCGCGTATTGGGAAAAATTGCCGGATCTTTCCGGGCGCAGTAGTTTCGGCGCCACCCCAGGACCTGAAATATAAAGGCGAACCCAGTACAGTAACAGTAGGCGATAATACGGTTATCCGCGAATGCGTAACCCTTAACCGCGGCACCGCTTTAGATAAAAACACCACTACTATAGGCGCCAATTGTTTATTGATGGCCTATGTACACGTAGCGCATGATTGTGTTATTGGCGATAATGTTATAATTGCCAACGCCGTACAACTTGCCGGGCACATCAATGTTTATGACTATGCCTTTATCGGCGGCACATCAGCTGTGCACCAGTTTGTTGAGATCGGCGCGCATTGCATGATATCGGGTGGTTCACTGGTACGTAAGGATGTGCCCCCGTTTACAAAAGCAGGCCGTGAACCCTTATCTTATATCGGCATAAATTCTGTCGGCTTGCGCCGCAGGGGTTACTCGGCAACTACCATCAATGAGATACAGGAAATATACCGTATTATATTCCTGAAAAAGTATAACATGACCAAGGCACTTGATATTATTGAAGCCGAGTTTAACCCAACTGTTGAAAGGGACGAGATCATCAATTTTGTTCAAAACTCGCAGCGCGGTATTATGAAAGGGTTTGGCAGTTCTTAGCAGGTAATGGATGATAGTTCATGGTTCATAGTAAAAAGCCACGAACTATGAACCATGAACTATGAACCATAAACTATGAACCAAATGAAGATCACACTCGAAAACATAGGGCGCCGTTTCAACCGTGACTGGATCTTCAGGGGAATTGACTATACTTTTACCGGCGGCGAAACCTATGCCATATTAGGGCCGAATGGCTCAGGTAAATCAACCTTATTACAGGTTTTAAATGGCAGCCTGTCGCCTTCAGCAGGAACCATCAGCTATTTTTATGAGGATAAACCTGTTGAAGTAGAACAGGTTTTTGGTCATCTTAGCCTCACCGCCCCATACCTCGAACTGATAGAAGAGTTTACATTGGATGAAATGATAACTTTTCATTTCAAATTTAAAGGGTATAAAAAAGGTATAAATAAAGAGCAAATTATTGACCTGCTGAATTTACCGGGCAGCAAAAATAAAGACATCCGCTATTTTTCATCGGGTATGAAACAACGCTTGAAACTGGCGCTTGCTTTTTGCGCCGATACCCCCATCCTGATGCTGGATGAACCCACCTCTAACCTGGACAGCCAGGGTGTCGACTGGTATTTAAGCCTCGTACAACAATTCGCTGCAAACCAGCTCACCATTATTTGTTCTAACCAGGAACAGGAGTATTCTTTTTGTACGCGTAGTTTAAATATTTCTGATTACAAGGTAAAAGGCGAAAGGTAAAAGGTTTTTGCCGTAGGTCACTTCATCATTCTATATTAAAACACCTTTTACCTTTCCGCCTTTTACCTTTCACCTCTCCAAAACTTGTTTCTTTCCGCATAACTAACTAAGTTTGCGCCTCGATATAAAATTGATATGGCTAAAGCATCCGAAATAAAAAATGGCAACATCCTCCGCTTTAACGGGGAGTTATTACAGGTAGAAGAATTTTTACACCGTACCCCCGGCAACCTGCGCGCCTTTTACCAGGCCCGTATGCGTAATGTAAAAAGCGGTAAACTGGTGGAGTACCGTTTCCGTACAGACGAGGATGTAACCATAGCCCGCGTTGAAACTAATGATTACCAGTATTTATATGATGACGGCGATGCACTGGTAATTATGGATAATACTACCTATGATCAGCATAATGTACCTAAGGCTTTATTTGGTAATGCCGTACGTTTTTTAAAAGAAGGCATGAACGTAATAGTTGCTTTTGAAAGCGACGAACCTATTATGGGGCAGATACCCGGTTCTGTAGAACTGGAAATTACCTATACCGAGCCCGCTGTAAAAGGCGATACCTCTACCGGAGCGCTGAAAAAAGCCACTGTTGAAACAGGTGCGGAGATCAATGTCCCTTTATTCATCAATATTGGCGATAAAGTATAGGTTGATACCGCCAGTGGCGCGTATGTGGAAAGAGTAAAGGGTTAACCTCATCCCCCGAAGGTTGGCAATAAATATTGTTTAAAACTCCATC
>CAISKH010000047.1 GCA_903885865.1 uncultured Mucilaginibacter sp. | reverse complement strand
GTCACCAAAAGGCGGCGGCAATATTAAGGCATTGCTATCAGAACCCATAGATGCTAAAAAGAAATTGGGCGGCATTATTGTAGTTCATGAAAACCGGGGGTTAAACCCATATATTGAAGATGTGGCCCGAAGGGCCGCCCTGGCCGGATTTATTACCCTTGCGCCCGACGCGCTTACCCCGCTGGGCGGCTACCCGGGCAATGATGACGCCGGGCGTGACATGCAAGCTAAACGCGACCCCAAAGAAATGGAGCAGGATTTTATAGATGCATTCTATTACCTTAAAAATCACAAAGACTGTAATGGTAAAGTAGGTGTTGTAGGGTTTTGTTATGGTGGGGGCATAGCCAATATGATGGCTGTTCGTGTACCCGAACTGGCGGCAGCGGTACCTTTTTATGGAAGTCAGCCTGCTGCCGCGGATGTGCCTAAAATTAACGCGCCCCTGCTGCTGCACTATGCCTCGCTGGATACTCGAATTACCGGCGGCTGGCCGGCCTACGAAGCTGCTTTAAAAGAGAACGGCAAAAAATACCAGGCATTTATATACGAAAATGCCAACCACGGTTTCCATAACGATACAACACCCCGTTATGATAAAGCCGCCGCCGAACTTGCCTGGAAACGCACTATTGACTTTTTTAAGGAGTATTTGAGTTAATGCTATAGATTTGTTTGGTAAAAATGCCCTGCTTGTAATGAGCAGAGCATTTTTCTTTATGATAGGAATTGGGCTAAAGCCTCGACTTTATTGAGGCATTCCAACACCCTCTGATAAGAGTTTATAAAGACTTGTTTTTATGTGCATGTCCCAGCCCGCTGAGCAGTCATTATAACACTCCGATTCAGGAACGATGCCGATATGGGTCATCACTATTTCCGTAGCATCACCCATAGGGTTGATATCCCAAACTACCCGGGTACCGTTCCATTCTTTTTTATCCGAGATCCAATGCAGGTTACAATCGGTAACCAGCCATACAACCCTCTTTCCGGGAACAGATTCGGTGATCTTAAAGTCTACAAATGTCTCTCCGAATTTAACTGAAAACACATCGTTCACATTTTTTGCATTTCCTTTAAAGTTTTTTGCCCACCATGCGCTCACATCGGCTATGGCGTTAAATGCTTCCTGCGGGGTTTGATCTAACATCATTGTGGCGGTAAAATCAGTTGTTGTCATTGTCTTCATTTTGCTAATTTTTCAATTTGTTATTTAATAAATTTTCGAGGTTCTTTAGTTTCGAGGCCCAGAACTGGTCAAAGTAGTTGAGCCACTCGTGCAGCGCGTCAAAGCCATCTTGTTTAAGTGTGCAGTGACGCTCACGGCCACTGTCCTGTATAGAGATAAAGCCCGCGCCATACAATATTTTAATATGCTTTGATACCGCCGGGCGGCTCATGTCGAAATTTTCGGCCAGGTTGTTGATGGTTAAACTGTTTTTCGAGAGCAGCATCAGCATTTGCCGCCTGCTGGGATCGGCAATTACCTGGAATGCATCAAGCGTTGGTTGTGCCATGGCTTGTTTCGTTTAAGCGTTTAAGGATCTTATGCATATTTTGCAACCAGCCGGCATTCATGGCATCGAAAATGCCCAGGTGTTTCAATACGGCAAAGTCGCCATGGTGCAGTAAAAGCTCGGTGCCGTTGTCTTTGGGCTGTAATTCCCACCGCACAACCGAATCAACATTGAACGTGCCGTCGCCCGGACCCAGCTTCCATGAATAGGAGAGCTTTTTGAAAGGAACGATCTCCAATACTTTACAGTGCATGATCCCGTCGAAATCGAAGGCCGGCATCGGCCCTGCCCTGAAAGTAAATTCATGCCCTATAACCGGCTGAAAATCGTTTTTCATCAGCCATAGTTCCATCAGCTCAGCGCTGGTAAGGTATTCCCAAACCGCCCTGGGCGGGTGCGGGAAAAATAATTGGTGTTTAATGCTTGCTGCCATAATGCGTAACTTTTAAGTTACTCAAATGTATAAGTAACTTTTGAGTTACGCAAATTTTTTTAAAAATATTTTTATTTTGATCTTGAAAAGACTAATAAAACTTCAAATATCAGTCAGCACGCGATTTTTAACCCCTGATAACTGATGAGGAAAAAAATAAAATTGCCCTTGCTCTTGCTCAATGTTAAAGTAAGTTAAAGCTTTTTGTTTTTAGCATATTTTTTTGCAGATTGCAAATCTGCCTATGCTATCCGGGATGAAACATCCGAACTCCGGGAAATGACTTTAAAGTTTATAAACCTAAACCTAAGCAAATGAAATTAGTTATCAATTCTTTATCCAAAACGTATGCGAATGGTGTGCAGGCGTTAAAAAATGTTTCGTTAACCTTAGATAATGGCATGTTTGGCTTGCTTGGCCCAAACGGTGCGGGTAAATCATCGTTAATGCGCACCATTGCCACTTTACAGGAGGCAGATAGCGGCAGCATTTTTTTGGATGGCCTGGATGTTTTAAAAAACAAAACCGAAGTAAGGCAACTGTTGGGGTATTTGCCCCAGGAATTTGGCGTTTATCCTAAAATATCGGCCGAACGCATGCTTGATCATATCGCACAGTTGAAAGGTGTTGGAAATAGCGCTGAACGAAAAGAACTGGTAAACGCATTGCTCGAAAACGTTAACCTGTCAAAAGATAAAAAGAAACATTTGGGTACTTATTCCGGCGGCATGAAACAACGTTTCGGTATAGCGCAGGCCCTGATCGGAAATCCTAAATTGATTATTGTTGACGAACCGACCGCCGGGCTTGACCCGGCAGAAAGGAACCGTTTCTACAACTTATTAAGCCAGCTCGGTGAAAATACCATAGTAATCTTATCCACCCATATAGTAGAGGATGTTAGTACGCTATGCTCCAACTTCGCTATTATTTGCCAGGGTGAGGTATTATATGCCGGTCAGCCGGATAATGCAGTTAACGAAATGGAAGGCAGGATATATACTAAAGCGATCGATAAAAATGAGTTAAAATCCTACCAGGAAGGTTTTAACGTGATATCGACCCAGCTGAAAACCGGGAAACTCCATATCCGTATTTTGCAGGACAAGAATCCCGGCCTTGACTTTGTAACGGCAACCCCAAATCTCGAAGATGTATACTTTAGCAATATTGCTACCCGGGTTGACGTCGACACCATTTAATTTCAAAACGTATGTTCTGGAAAATTTTCGTTTTTGAGGTTCAAAACAGACTTAGGCGGCCTGCGGTATATGTATATTTCTTTGCAGCATTTCTTTTTGTCGCGGTTTCTTTTTCAGCCGGCACATTGCCGGTAGGAGAAAAAGAACATATCAACAGCCCGCGGCTGCTCGCTTTCGCTATGGGCTATATATCAATCATCATGATGCTGGTTACCTCCGCCATCATGGGGTCGCCGCTTTACAAGGATATAGAATATAATACCAAAGATTATTATCTCACATATCCGATCACTAAATTCGGTTATTATTGGGGCCGCTACTTCAGTTCACTGTTCTTCGTACTCATCATCGGGGCCGCTGTTATGCTTGGCGCCTTTGCCGGCACTAAAATCGGCCCGCTTTTTGGCCTGACCGATGCAAGTAGGTATGGCCCGGATCAGCTGAAATATTTTCTTGAGCCATTTGCTTTTATTGCTATCCCTAACCTGGTTTTCACTTCTTCTATATTTTATGGCCTGGTTGCCATTACCCGCAATATAAAGGTGATTTACAGCAGCGGTATTATTTTATTCCTGGGCTATTTGCTTTCCTCCTTTTTGTTAAACCGTACCAATAACCTGGATATTATTAATCTGGCTGATCCGTTTGCTTTCAACGGTATATTTCGTCAATTCCAGGATTTAACTGATCCGCTACGGAACGTAACGCTAATGACTTTTCACGGTTCCCTGCTCGTCAACCGGATTCTTTGGCCCGGCATTGGAATAGCTTTAATGCTATTCAGTTACCTGAGGTTTAATTTTGAAGACTTTTTTAGTGGTAAACAAGACAAAAATGCAGCAATTGAGGAGAAGCCGAACCGAAATGCAATTAGGCCGCAGGTAAACATCAGTTTCGACAGCAGATATAAAATTAAATCACTCCTTAACCTCGCCAAGACAGAGTTACTGAATATAGTGAGGGACAATTATTTCTGGATCATTATTTCCTGCGGCTTATTGTTCTTAGGCTTTGCATTCTGGCGGGGCGATAATAATAATTATGGCGTTGGTAATTTTCCGCGAACGGTAGACCTACTTGCTGTCTTTAATGAAGTCTTCCTTTTCTTTATTTTCTTCATCATTATATTTTATACAGGCGAGACCGTCCATCGCGACCGGGTGACCCGCTATGCCTTTATTAATGATTCGCTGCCGATGCCTAATTGGGTGCTCAATGGCTCGAAGCTTTTAAGCCTGCTGGTTCTTGGTGTTGGCTTATCGCTGATCCCTATGATTTTAGGAATCGCGATTCAATTGGCCAAAGGCTTTACCTTACTTAATTTACCCACCTATTTGCTGGCAGTATTTACGCTTATTCTGCCGCGCTTTTTAGAGATGGTTGTATTCGCTTATGTGATACATGTGGTAGTAAATAATAAATTTGCGGCACACGCAATTGGTATTGTTATTTGGATTGTCCTGTATTTCATGGATAAGACCTCAGTTTTCAATTACCGGCCTTTGTTATATTCCTACACGCCCCGCTATGAAATTTCCGATATGGATGGCATCGGCCACATGGCCGGCCCGGTTGCCTGGTTTGATCTGTATTGGCTATTGGCCGCGGCGGTTCTGGCCGTAATAGCCGCCTTGTTTTATTACCGGGGCGTGGCTTCCTCATTTAAAGAAAGGTTTCAATTGGCTAAAGAACGCTTCGACGGTAAAACACGGATCATTACCGGCGTGTTGTTGATCGCTTTTTTAGCAGTCGGGTCATTTGTTTATTATAACGTTAGTTACCTTAATAATTTCCTGACCAGTTCGGAAATGGAGCAACGTGCGGTAATCTACGAACGGACCCTAAAACGGTATGATACACTTCCGTTACCCAAGGTAAAAGCCATGAAATTAGCAGTTGATCTGTTTCCCGATCAGCAGCGTGCAATAACCCATGGTTTGATCACGCTGGTCAATTTAACGCCTCATCCCATCGTCGAAATGCTGGCTGACGCCGACGGTGTAACCCAATATAGCTTGAAATCGGCCGGTGAAGATATTCCCTTCATCACCCCGCTGATTTTTCACCGTGGAAAATTGAACCTATTCAAACCCATGGCAGATACCTCTGATTTTCGCCTGTACCGATTAAGAAAGCCGCTTGCGCCCGGTGATTCGTTGGTGATTGAGTTAAATTCTTCTGTTTTTTACCAGGGATTCAGTAATGATCTTTACAGCCCTGATATTCTTCGCAACGGCACTTGTTATAAAGGGGGTTTGCCAACTTTGGGTTACGATGAAGGGGATGAATTGAGAAGTCCTTATGAAAGAAAAAAATATCATCTACCCCCTCAAATAACCAAAGAAATAAAACAGGACGATCCCGACGGAATAAATGCGCTAAGAGCAGGGAAGCCAGCAATGTTATTCAAATTCGATCTAACCGTGAGCACTGCAGGAGATCAAACAGCTATCGCACCCGGTGAATTGCGCAAACAATGGAAAGCGAATGGTCGAAACTATTTTCATTATGTTCAGGATGATCCGGGAATGTATCCGCCTTTTGGGATCATAAGCGCCAGATACCGGGTGGTACATGATCTTGTTCAAATTCACGACGGTAAAAATGTAGCGGTAAATATTTATTATCACCCGCAGCATGATGCCAATATTAACCGTTTTAGGAAAGCATACAGCGACGGGTTAAACTATTATTCAAGTGTTTATGGTGATTATCCGTTTAAGTCTATCAGCCTGGCTGAAACAACTCCTTATGGCCCGTGGTCACTTTCAGCAACATCCCTTGATGCTTATAACGAAAAATTGGGCTGGAATGCCTCTTTTCAAAATCCTGACCAACTGGATTATTGCCATTTTCTAACGACCCAACAACTGGCGCAGCAATGGTGGCGGTTCCAGGTAGCGCCTAACAATACCATTGGTTCCTATGTCATTCCCGAAGGTTTGGCCCGCTACGATTCTTTTGTTATGGCCGAAAAACTGATTGGAAAGGACAATATGCGTGGATTCATGCTGGGTCAATTATGGAATTACTCATTCAGGCACAATCGCAGCGAGAATCCGGAGCATCCGGTATTAAGCGCTAATGAAGGGTACATCTGGGCAGATAAAGCAGGTGTTGTATTGTATGGACTGAGGGACCTGATCGGCGAAAAAAACATCAATGCCGCATTGCTTGAATTTAAAAATGATTATGCCTTTAAAAGCAAACCACCTTATGCGGGAAATAATGACCTGTTGCGTTACCTGCAAAAACATACACCCGACTCCCTGCAATATTACTTAACCGATACCTGGGAAAAAATAACGTTCTATGATAATAAAGTAACCGAAGCAAAAGCAATCCCTACAAGCAATCCGAACGAATATAAAGTAACGCTTACAGTAAATATTGCCAAAGCATGGATAGAAGGCAAGGGCAATGATGTATCCGTTAAAAACATGACTGATTATATAGATATTGGAATATTTGCCGCTGACAGCAAAAGCAAAGAGGGCCGCACACAGGTAAACCCGCTTTACCTGGAAAAACGTAAATTAACTGCCGGTTTACATAGCTTTACCTTTATTGTTAAAGGCAAGCCGGTAAGGGTGGGGATTGATCCGTATAATAAATTGATAGACCGTATGCCGAATGATAACATAAAAGGCTTGTAAATGGTTAACTTGATGTAAATAAAAGTTCTTCACTTCCCCATCTCCTTTAGAGAAAAACACCTAAAGCCAAATAGTTCCTATATTTGTTTAAAGCCAATATAAACATTCTATGGCCCGATTAAATTTATTAGAAGAAACCCGGTACGAAAAATTACCGGTAACCGTATATGCAACCCCCGCCGAAGCATCTATCGCGGTAGCGGCACGTATTGCCGCGCTTATCCGTAGCAAACAGGCAAAAGGTCAAAAAGCGGTGCTGGGCCTGGCAACGGGTGTAACGCCCATAGCGTTGTATGCCGAACTGATAAGGCTGCATAGAGAAGACGGCCTGAGCTTTAAAAACGTGGTCACCTTTAACCTGGATGAATATTACCCCATGCAGCCCACGGCGGTACAAAGCTATGTACGGTTCATGAACCAGCAATTGTTTGACCATGTGGATATTAACCATGCAAATATTCATATTCCGGATGGCACGTTGAAAGAGGAAAATATCGCTGCTTTCTGTTTAAATTATGAAAAACAAATAGAGGACCTGGGTGGCCTCGACCTGCAGGTATTAGGCATAGGCCGTACCGGGCATATTGGTTTTAACGAGCCAGGGTCGGCGCCCAACTCGGGTACGCGGCTGGTTACGCTGGATGATTTGACCCGTACCGATGCCTCGCGTGATTTTGGCGGAAAGCAAAACGTGCCCGCCAAAGCTATTACTATGGGCGTGGGTACGATATTCAAGGCCCGCGAGATCATCCTGATGGCTTGGAGCGAAAAGAAAGCGCCTATTATTAAAAAAGCGGTGGAGGGTGAGCTGTCGGCTGATGTGCCTGCTACTTATTTGCAACTATCAGATCATGTAGAGTTTATACTGGATGTGCCCGCCGCGTCGGAACTTACTCGTTTTGATACGCCCTGGCTGGTGAAAGATTGTGTTTGGGACGAGCAATTGAAAAAGAAAGCCGTGATATGGTTATCACGCACGGTTAACAAACCCATACTGAAATTAATAGCCGAAGATTATAATAATCACGGCATGGCGCAGCTGGCAATTGAGCAGGTGCCGGTATACCAGATCAACATCGATATTTTTAACCAGGTGCAACATACCATAACCGGTTGGCCGGGCGGTAAGCCCGATGCCGACGATAGCCAGCGGCCCGAGCGCGCGCTGCCCGCCAAAAAGCGGTCTATCATATTTTCGCCGCACCCGGATGATGATGTGATATCTATGGGCGGCACATTCATCCGTTTGGTTGAGCAGGGCCATGATGTGCATGTGGCCTACCAAACATCGGGCAATACTGCCGTATGGGACGATGATGTATTGCGCTATGTGGAGTTTGCCATTGATTTTAATAAAAGCATAGGCGACGACAGCTCAAAACTGCAAAACATTCACCGGGATATGCGGGCCTTCTTCGCCAAAAAACAACCCAACCAGATAGATACGCCCGAAGTAAGCGCGGTAAAAGGTTTTATACGAAAAAGCGAGGCTATAGCAGGCTCGCGCTATGCCGGCTTAAAGGACGATCATATCCATTTTATGGCGTTGCCGTTTTATGAAACAGGCAAGATAAAAGCTAACCCGGTAAGTGAAGTGGATATACAAATGACCATCGACCTGCTGCAAAAAGTGAAGCCCCACCAAATTTTCGCTGCGGGCGATTTTGCCGATCCGCATGGTACGCATGTGGTTTGTTTTCATATTGTGTTAACCGCGTTGACCCGGCTAAAGAAAACCGAAGATTGGGTAAAAGATTGCTGGCTATGGATGTACCGCGGTGCATGGCTTGAATTTGAAACACATGAAATTGAAATGGCCGTACCGCTATCGCCGGAAGAAGTATTGCGCAAACGATATGCTATATTTAAACATCAATCGCAAAAGGACCCGGCTGTTTTTCCCGGCGAGGATGCGCGTGAGTTTTGGGTAAGGGCCGAGGACAGGAACCGGGAAACAGCGGAAAGCTATGATAAATTGGGGTTAGCAGAATATGCGGCGATGGAGGCGTTTAAACGGTATGAGTTTTAATTGCTATTTTGTATTAACTTTCTTAAAAAATTATATACGACCTTGATCAATTAAATTAGAACTATGTTAAAACTTTATAAAAAAATTGATGGTGTTCTTCATTATTGGGAAACCTGGGATAAAGACGACAAAACGGGGATTATACATTGGGGTATTGTAGGTGAGCGTGGTGAGAGTAAAGAGGTGAAATCTGAGTTGTTTTCAAATTTTCACAAAAGGATTCAAAAAGAAGTTATAAAACTAACTCAAGAAGGCTTTAAAGAGGGTGAAGAAGAATATACACTATTGATCGAATTTAAAGTTGATGGTATGGGAACTTCTGAAGATTTAGATAAAAGAACAAGACTGCAAAATAAAATGGATCAAACTCTTGGCTGGACCGGCTTAGGTAATTGCGACGGGGGAAGTATGGGGAGCGGAACTATGGAAGTTTGTTGTTTTGTGGTCGATTTTGAAATTGCGAAAAAGGTAATAGAAGAAGATTTGAAAAACACAGAGTTTGATAATTATACAAGAATATTTGATGAAAATGTAGAGTAATTAAATGGAAAAAAACTCAGAACCCGAAACTCATCACTCATCATCCAGAACCCGTCACACGCGGCTACGGTCCCTTGATGTATTTAGAGGAATTACCGTAGCGGCAATGATTCTCGTTAATGACCCAGGCGATTGGGCGCATATCTATGCGCCGTTGGAGCATTCCAAATGGAACGGCTGTACCCCTACCGATTTGATATTCCCCTTCTTCCTGTTCATTGTTGGCGTATCTATAGTTTACGCTATGCAGCGTAAGGCGGCCAACCCTGCTAATCATGCCCGGATGTTGTTGAGCGCGTTCAGGCGCGGCGCTATATTGATACTTATAAGTTTGGCCATACAATTAATTTTGCACCCCGGATTTGAACACCTGCGTTTCCCCGGCGTTTTGCAGCGTATTGGGGTGGTATTTTTTATCTGCGCGTTTTTGTATATAAAAACATCGCAACGCACGCGCGACGTGTTGTTTGCACTTATATTAATAGGTTATTATGTGCTAATGACTTTTATGCCTGTACCTGATACCGGGGTTGCCAGCCTGCTGCCCGCAACCAATATGGGCGCGTGGGTTGACCGCACAGTTTTTTCAACCAATCACCTTTGGGTAGAATCGCATACCTGGGACCCCGAAGGTTTGCTGGGTACTTTGCCCGCTATTGCTACCGGGCTTTTCGGTATAAGGGTTGGTTCCTGGCTAAAGCGTAAGGACCCTGACGAGGGTGTTAAGATAAGCTGGATGTTTACCTATGGTGTACTGGCAGTTGTTTTGGGCCTGATCTGGGACTTGTTCTTCCCTATAAACAAAGCATTATGGACAAGCTCATTTGTGCTTTACACGGGCGGGTGGGCAACCATAGCTTTAGCTTTTTCTTACTGGCTCATTGACGTACAGGGGTATAGGAGTTTTACCGGTTTTTTTGTCCCGTTTGGCGCTAATGCCATTACTGCTTATGTACTGTCAGACTTTGTGCCCCATTATATCAATAAAATAAAAATAGGCGGTTCATCAATTTATCAAATACTTTTTGAGCCTAATTTCACGCCTTTTAATGCCTCACTTATAAGCGCGGTTGTAATGACATTGCTTATTTGGGTATTGATGTGGATATTGTATCTTCGGAAAATCATTATAAAGGTATAATTGGCTGAATTTAAGACCCGTTTATTTCACCCGTAAAATAATTTTTAACTAACTTTTCCGTTTTGCATCTTAGCACAATATTTCCAAACCCAACTATGAATTTTAAAAAAACCATTTTTTTATGTGTCGCAGCAATGCTTGTTACAGGCAGCGCCTTTGCCCAGGTAAAAAAAAAACCGGCCGCATCTGTAGCACATAAAACTACATCAACAACAACCAGGCAACAGGCCAAGCCGGCAGTTATTGCCGCTTTACCCGTTGATCCTGACGTTATAATTGGCAAATTGCCCAATGGCCTAACCTATTATATCCGCAAAAACAGCATTCCAAAAGGCAGGGCCAATCTCTTCCTGGTAAATAAAGTTGGCTCTGTTGCAGAAACTGACGCACAACAAGGGCTTGCCAATTTTATACAACACATGGCTTTTAAGGGTACCCGTGATTTTCCGAAAGACGTGCTGAACGCATACCTGAAAAAATTAAGTGGCCGGTATGGCCCCGATACCAGCTCTTTTACCAATTATGATGCTACCGTTTACCAATTGTCGCTGCCAACTGATACAGCCAAGCTGTTTCAGGACGGGTTTAATTTACTGGCGAATTGGGCAGCCTATATGACGTTTAATCCGGCCGAAATTACTAGTGAGCGGGCAAAAGTTGCGAAAGAAGCGGCCCTTGGCGGTAAAACTGCGCAGGAACGTTTGCAGGAGCAAACCTTACCGGTATTGCTGAACAATTCGAGATATGCTATGCGTTCGCCGACAGGCCGGGAGAGTACCATCAATACCTTTAATGAGGCGGCGGTTAAGAGTTTTTATACCGACTGGTACCGCCCCGACCTGCAGGCGATAATTGCCGTGGGCGATTTTGACCCCAAGCAGGTGCAGGACCTGATCAAATTTAATTTTTCTTCGTTACGAAACCCGACACCCGAAATACCGCAACCCCAATTTTCTATTCCGGCTACCATTGGCACAACCGTAAAAATTGCTACCGATAAATCTTTCCCCTATACAGTGGCTCAAATTGTAGTAAGGCATCCGCAAACGATAGTAAAAACAGCTGCTGATTTTATGCAAAACATACGGGTAGCTTTGTTTAACCAGATGCTTAGCAACCGTATTACTGAATTGACACAGGCTCAAAATCCGGCTATTTTATTTGGCCAGGTGGGTTATAGCTCGTTTATCGGTAAGCAGGATGCGTTCACTTCTCTCGCTGTAGCCAATCCCGGCGGCCTGGAAAGCGCGGTAAAAGCTATGGTTGCCGAATTGCTGCGAGCACGTAAATTTGGATTTACACAAACCGAATTAGAACGGGCCAAACAAAATTCACTGGCGCAAATTACTAATAGCTATAATGCTAAAGATAATATCCCGTCGGGCAATTTTCCGGGCGAATATGAACGTAACTTTCTAACCGGGCAAGCCATACCCGGTATAGATTATGAATATAATTACTATATAAATAACATCGGCAAGATAACCCTTGCCGAAATGACTGCCGTTGCGGCTAAGTTTATCAGCGATCAAAACCGGGTAATAGTGATAGAAGCGAACGATACCGAAAAAGATAAACTGCCTAATGAACAAACCGTATTAAAATGGGTAGCCGATGCAGATAAAGATCTAACGGCTTATATTGACGAAAGCGCTAACCAGCTCATGACCGCCCTACCCGTACTCGGCAAAGCTACAGATGTAAAAACCGACTCGACCCTATTGATAACTAACATAACTTTTGCCAACGGCTTAAAAGTTATATTAAAACCTACAAAATTTACAGATAACCAGATACTTTTTAGCGGCTATAGCTTCGGCGGCACATCGTTGGCAAGTGACCAGGACTTTCCATCGGCCAGCCTGGCATCGACCGTTATAGGCAGTAGCGGCATTGGTAATTATACCCAGGCTCAATTAAATAAAATGATGCGCGGAAAAAGCTTAACTGTTTCGCCCTACATAAGTGAAACAACACAAGGCATAACCGGGTATGCCACTGCCGGGGATTTTGAAACAGCAATGCAGCTGGTTTATTTATACTTTACCAACCCGCGCAAAGACGCCGTTGCATGGAAAAACTATATCGACCAGTTAAAATCAGGGTTAGCGCATAAACAAAATGATCCCGGTAGTGTATACCAGGATACCGTTTCGGCAGTTTTAAGCAATTATAATGAACGCGGCATGCCTGCTACCGCTGCTAAATTAGATGCCGCCAGTTTAGATAAAGCGTATAGTTTTTACAAAGACAGGTTTGCCGATGCGGGCGGCTTCACGTTCACTTTTACAGGTGCGTTTTTAACCCCAGCCATAGCATCATACCTCGAAACCTATTTGGGCAGCCTGCCATCAACAAACAGTAAACAAACCTATAAAGACCTGGGTATCCATCCGCCCGGGGGGCAAATCATCAAAACAATATATAAAGGCGTAAGCGATAAGGCTACCGTACAATTGATATACAACGGCAGCTATGAGTATAACGAGACAAATAATGTACAAATGGATGCATTGGAGGATATTTTAATTACCCGCCTCTCTGATTCGCTTAAAAAAGAGAGCGGTATTTACTCTGCAGGGGTACACGCAAACTATGTTAAAATCCCCTCGGGCCGGTATAGAATTACCGTATCATTTGTATGTGACGCGAATAATGTTGACCGTTCGGTGGCCTATATGCAGGAAGAAATAAGCAAAATAAAACAGAATGGCCCTATCCCAAAGGATGTTCAGCTATTTATTGTCAGGGACGCGCGTACCATGCAGCAGCAGTTAAAGAAAAATGATTATTGGCAGGCTACGCTAAGCTCGGCGGCGCAAAACCAGCAGGACCCCGACAGGATATTAAGCCATATGCAGGACCTGGAGCAGGTTACCCCGCAAAGTGTTAAAGATGCTGCCAATAAATACCTGAATAATAATTTAATAAAGCTGATATTATTGCCCGAAAAGAAATAGGGGCTTAAGTACCACTTCATAACTAAAGTCCTGCTCATTTACCGGCAGGACTTTTTTTATTCTATCACAAAATATTTATTACATTGTTGGTACAATGATGATAACCCCGGGGCAAAAAATTATCCAGGAATGGTACAGGCAAAAAAATTGGCACCAATTTCCTTTTCAGCGCGAGATGGAAGCTGCATACCTGGGTGGTTATTCGGGATTGTTGAACGCCCCAACGGGCAGCGGCAAAACATTCGCCCTGTTTTTACCATTCCTTGCCGATTTTATTAATAAACATCCCGATTATAAAACGCGTCAAAACAACGGTCTGCAAATGTTGTGGATAACACCACTGCGCGCGTTGACCAACGATATTAAAAAAGCGATGCAGGAAGTTTGCGACGACCTGCAAATTCCATGGAAAATAGCCACTCGTACCGGCGATACGCCTGCTGGCGAAAAACAGGCCCTGAAGAAAAAACTGCCTGAGGTATTGCTTACCACCCCCGAAAGCCTGCACCTCATGCTGGCCCAGAAAGAATACCCCAAAATATTTCAAAGCCTGCAGGTACTGGTGGTTGATGAATGGCACGAGCTGTTAGGAACCAAAAGAGGTGTACAGGTGGAGTTGGGATTGTCAAAGTTAAAAGCCCTGAGTCTTGAGTCGAAAGTCTTAAGTCAATCCTCAAAAGACTCAGAACTTAAGACCCCAGACTTAGGACTCAAAATCTGGGGCATAAGCGCAACGATAGGTAATTTGGAGCAAGCTGCGGATGTGTTGCTGGGCAATGATTTCCCGCGCGACAGGGTTAAAATGGTGCATGCCAACGTCGATAAAAAGTTGGTGATAAAATCCATCATCCCCGAAAACATTGAAAATTATTCATGGTCGGGGCATATTGGTTTAACGCTGCTGCCGCAGGTGATGGATATAGTAGCCAAGAGCAAAACCACACTGATATTTACCAATACCCGCTCGCAGTCGGAGATATGGTATCATGCTATTTTAGATAATTACCCCGAATACGCGGGCATAATGGCCATGCACCACGGATCGCTGGATAATGAACTGCGCAACTGGGTAGAGCAGGCGCTCCACGCTGAAGCATTGAAGCTAGTGGTATGCACTTCAAGTTTAGACATCGGGGTCGACTTTCGCCCGGTGGATACTGTGGTACAGGTGGGCAGCCCAAAGGGTGTTGCCCGTTTTATGCAGCGTGCGGGGCGCAGCGGACACCATCCGGGGGCGGTGTCATTGGCTTATTTTGTGCCTACACACTCCCTGGAACTGCTTGAAGGCGCCGCGCTGAAGCAGGCTATCAAACAAGGCATTTTTGAAAGCCGCGACCCTATGCTGCTCACCATGGATGTGCTGATACAGTATATGGTTACGCTGGCCGTATCCGACGGTTTCAGGGCCGATGAGTTGTATAAGGAGGTAACCACCACCTATGCCTTTGCCGACCTGAGCCGCGGCGAGTTTAACCAACTGCTTGATTTTATTACCAATGGCGGCAAAACGCTGGCGCAGTATGACGAGTTTTTAAAGGTGGAGGTAGAGAACGGCCTGTATAAAGTGAACAACCGCAGGGTGGCCATGCGCCACAGGCTAAGCATCGGTACCATAACCAGCGACCTGAGTGTTCGGGTTAAGTGGTTGAGCGGCGGCAGTTTGGGCACTATTGAAGAGTCGTTTATATCGAAGTTGAAGCCGGGCAATACCTTTTGGTTTGCAGGGCGCAGCCTGGAGTTTGTGCGGGTAAAGGAAATGACGGCCTACGTAAGGAAATCGACGGCTAAGAAGGGGATGATACCCAGCTGGTCGGGTGGGCGTATGCCGTTATCGTCGCAGCTTTCGGCGGTTTTCAGGGATAAGCTGGACGAGGTAGCGCATGGCATTGAACAGGATGAGGAAGTAATAGCCCTCAAGCCCCTGTTCAATCTGCAGGAAGAACTATCGCACCTGCCGCAGAGCCATGAGTTTTTGATCGAGTCGTTTAAATCGCGGGAGGGGCATCACCTGTTGTTTTACCCGTTCGAGGGCCGGCTGGTGCACGAGGGTATGGCCTCGTTGCTTGCTTACCGCATCTCGCGCATTAAGCCCGCGAGCTTCTCGATAGCGATGAATGACTATGGGTTTGAGCTGCTGACTGATGAAGACGTACCTATAGAGCAGGTGCTTGAAGACGCCGCCTTCTTCTCCATAGACAACCTATTGGAGGATATACAGCATAGCCTTAACGCCAACGAGATGGCGCGCCGCCGTTTCAGGGATATTGCCCATATAGGCGGGCTGGTGTTTACGGGCTATCCGGGGCAGCCGGTTAAGAACAGGCATTTGCAGGCATCATCTTCGCTGCTGTTTGAGGTGTTTAGCGAGTATGAGCCGGATAACCTGCTGGTGCGCCAGGCTTATAACGAGGCGCTGGCCTTTCAACTGGAGGAGTTCAGGCTGCGTGCCGCTTTGCAGCGGATAGGGGGGCAAACCATCATCCTGAAAACGATTGACAGGCCCACGCCCTTTGCCTTCCCTATTATGGTTGACAGCCTGGGCCGCGAGCGCCTCACCACCGAAAGCCTTGAGGACCGCATTGCCAAAATGGCCCGCCAGTATGGGGCCGAAGGGGTTGGCGATAACGGTGATAGAAAGCCAAGGGTGGTTAGAAAGCGGGGTTTTTGATGTGCAGATATGCGCCTGCCTGCCGCAGGCAGCGATGTGCAAATGTGCAGATGTTTGTGATGCGTGTCTGTTACACGCGTGTGTGTAACAGATGGAACAGCGTTTTAAGTTAATTTATTGAAATACAATAGTTTGCAAAAACGGGGTGTAACAAGCTGTTACGACGTATTCGTCAGTTTTTTTAGGTGTGATTTTGGCTTTATGTGTTGAAAATAAAATAATTGCAGATTTGCCAATTTTGGGAGAGCGAAACAAGAGAAATAGATTACCTAAAACACCTGAACACCTCCTTTTTATACTCCCGCAAGCGTCCCGCTTGTGGTTATGCACCAGGTTGTACGCCTTGCCAGGTTTATTGTTAAATAGTAATTAATGAAAAACTTGCTTTACCTGATTGTTCTTTTACACCGTAATTTTTTTTAATTTCGTTTTATAAACCTGCCCAAACCATGTCGGCATTAAACGCTGCTACTGATCCGGAATTACTATTGCTATTGAAGCAGGATGATCGTATGGCATTTGAGGAGTTGTATGAACGGCACTGGTTCTCCCTTTATAATATTGCTTATAAACGTTTAAAGGACCGTGAAACCAGCAGGGATATTGTACAAGATATCTATACCGATCTTTGGGATAAGCGGCAGGAAAGAAACATTCGTGATCTGTTGCCCTATTTGCATACCTGTGTCCGCAATAAAATTTACACCTTATTAGCTAAGGGCCGGGCTACCGCACATTTTGTGGAGCCGTTTGAAAACATGGCCCTTTCATATTTAACAGCCGACAGCTTTTTAAACGAAAAAGAGCACGAAAAACTAATGCTGCTCTTTATGGCCACCTTACCCGCAAAACGGCGGGAGATATTTCGACTGCGTTTCCTTGAAGACCGTTCAACAAAAGATATCAGCGAACAATTAAATATTTCCCAAAAAACAGTTCAAAATCAACTGCTGCT
>CAISKH010000046.1 GCA_903885865.1 uncultured Mucilaginibacter sp. | reverse complement strand
ATTTTCCCTAAAAAACTGCAGGTAGTTGGCAAATATGATACCTACGATCCTAACAAAGATATAGCAACCGACCGCAGCACCTGGTATGTAGGCGGCATAAATTATTTCTTCAACCAATGGACAAAGCTGTATTTCGACTACTCGTACAGGCGTGAGGAGGTTCCAACCGCGCAGGTGAAAAACAATTTATTAGCTGTTGAACTACAGGTACAATTCTAAACTAAAAAACATGAAATATACATTCTCAAAAAAACGAACTATCTTATTAACTGCCATAGCATTAAGCGTTGTGGTTGTTACCTCATCATTTATTAACAGGATAACGAATAAACCAACCCCTCCGGCTGATGACCTGGAGGGTACCATAAGTATTTCGGGCGCATTTGCCTTATACCCTATCACAGTAAAATGGGCCGAAGAGTTCAGGAAACTGCACCCCAAGGTTAAATTCAATATTTCGGCAGGTGGTGCAGGCAAAGGTATAACCGACGCCTTATCAAACCTCGTTGATATAGGGTTGGCTTCGCGCGATATTAGTCCCGAGGAAGTAAAGAAAGGCGCTTATACCATATACGTTACAAAAGACGCCGTTGTGCCCACTTTTAATACCGGCAACCCAAACGCGGCCGCCTTATTGGCAAAAGGCGTTAAACGCGATCAATTCTTAAATATATTTGTTTCGGGTGGTATAAAGGATTGGAAACAAGTTGCCGGTAAGGTTTCAGTTCCTATTCATATCTATACACGGTCAGATGCCGCTGGTGCCGCCGAAACCTGGGCAAAATATTTCAATAAAAAACAGGAAGACCTGTTAGGTGTAGCCGTTTACGGCGATCCCGGGTTGGCGCAGGCCGTTAAAAAGGATGTAACTGCCATAGGTTATAATAATCTTGAGTATCTATATGACCTGAAAACACGCAAACAGGTTGAGGGTGTGCATGTTTTACCCATTGATTTAAACGGAAATGGTAAAATTGATGCCGATGAAAACTTTTACGCAACCATTGATGAATTAACCAATGCCATAGCAACCGGCAAATACCCTTCGCCGCCTGCCCGTAACCTGGGTTTCCTGTTCAAAGGGAAACCAAAGAAAAAAGAGCTGGTAGAATTTGTAAAATATGTATTAACTGATGGCCAGAAATTTGTTGACGAAAACGGTTATATCGCGCTGTCGAAGGAAAAATTGCAGGAGGAATTAAAGAAGGCTCAATAGTTCGGTTTTTCATCTACCTGTGAAAAACTACACTTTGGTTTTTTTTATAACACTCCTATATGATACAGCGAATACGCTTTTTAAAAGATAAAATAATTTCAAAACTGATGCTGGTGTTTACACTGGCATCAGTTTCTTTAGTTTTTGTGATAGGCATAGGTTTATACTACCGCTCTATCCCCGTTCTGCATAAACTGTCGTGGTTTCAGTTGCTAACCAACAGCGACTGGAAGCCCATGAAGGGCCTGTTTGGTTTCTACCCGTTTATAATGGGTACCTTATGGGTTACGGCAATCTCTATTATAATTGCTTTACCACTCTCGGTGCTGACTTCGCTTTATTTGGTTGAGTATGCGCATACTAAAGTTAAAAGGGTATTAATTCCGTTCGTTAACCTGTTATCGGGCATACCGCCGGTTATATACGGGGTTTGGGGCGTGTTGTTTATAGTACCCTTAATTCAAAATCATATTGCACCGCATTTTGTTGATTTTTCAACAGGGTATAGTGTGTTGGCCGGTGGTATTGTGCTGGCGATCATGATATTTCCATTGATCGTAAGTATACTCACGGAAGTATTGACTACCCTACCGCAAGAACTGAAAGATGCATCCCTGGCAGTTGGCGCTACAAAGTGGGAAACGATAAAAAAGGTGATCATCCGAAAAGCCTCGCCCGGCATAATAGCCGCCACGGTATTGGCTGTTTCACGCGCTTTTGGCGAAACTATAGCGGTTTTAATGGTTTGCGGCAATAACGCGGTTGTGCCCCACTCGGTTTTTGATCCCGGTTATCCCCTCCCGGCATTGATCGCTAATAATTATGGCGAAATGATGTCTATACCTTTATATGATTCTGCATTAATGTTTGCCGCCTTATTACTTTTCATTATCATTCTGCTGTTTAACATCCTATCCCGGGTAATACTGGCACGTTTAGAAAGGAAATTAACAACATGATAAAACGTAAACTCGAAGAACTATTCTTTAAAACACTTATGGTACTGGCTACCATAGTAGTTACCGGCAGTTTTTTCCTGATCGTGGGCACCATTTTTTCAAAAGGCATTCCCTATATGAACCTTGATATGATAACCAAAACCCCGGGCGGCGGCTTTTACATCGGCAAAGAAGGCGGCGTGCTTAACGCTATCATCGGTTCATTATACATAGCCGGCGGCGCGACTATTTTAGGGCTAATTATAAGCATACCTGTAGCCATTTATATCAATATGTATATTGATGGAAAAAGATTTACCTCTAATATTATTCGCCTGGCATTCGATGTACTTTTTGGTATCCCGTCCATTGTATATGGTGCGTTCGGATTTTTAATAATGGTTTATTTTGGCATACGGGCCTCGTTATTGGGCGGTATTATTGCCGTAACCTTATTGGTGATACCCATATTGGTACGCACACTGGATGAAGTGATACGAACAGTACCACGCGAATTACGCGATGCCACACTTTCCTTAGGCGCTACCCGCTGGGAAACGGCTAAAGTTGTTTTAAGGCAAATAAGGCCGGGGATATTTACAGCTATCTTGTTGTCCTTCGGCCGTGGTATCGGCGATGTTGCCTCGGTATTATTTACAGCGGGCTTTAGCGATAATATGCCAACCTCGCTGCATGAACCCGCGGCTACCCTGCCGCTTGCCATATTTTTCCAATTAGGCAGCCCGGTTGAAGAGGTTCAGGGCCGGGCTTATGCGTCAGCGCTCATACTAACCATAGTGGTTTTGATCATCACTGTACTATCCGAATTATTAATAAAGAAATTTTCTAAACACAAGATCTAAATGACAACTTCTCCACATATAAGCGTACAAAACCTGAATGTACATATTGAAAACCAGCATATTTTAAAAGATATCAGCATTAATATCCCCAATAAAAAGGTCACGTCAATTATAGGGCCATCGGGTTGTGGTAAAACCACTTTATTAAAGTCGTTTAACCGTTTGCTGGATGATATCCCGAATGTTAAAATTGATGGCAAAGTACTGGTTGATGGTGAAAACATATACGACCCGTCTGTTGAAGTAACACATATCCGCAAAAAAATGGGTTTATTGTCTCAACGGCCTTACCCCTTGCCTATGTCGATCTATGATAATGTGGCTTATGGCCCGCGCATTCACGGCATCCGCAAAAAAAATGAGCTGGACGAGTTGGTTGAACTGCAATTAAAAGCAACCGGGCTTTGGAACGAAGTTAAGGACCGTTTGAATGCGTCGGCTACCCGGTTATCAATAGGCCAGCAGCAGCGCTTGTGCCTGGCACGTGGTTTAGCTGTTGGGCCCGAGATCATCTTGGGTGATGAATCAACGTCAGCGCTCGATCCTGTTTCAACCAATATTATTGAAGACCTTTTCATCAACCTGAAACAAAAATACACCATCGTTTTAGTAACCCATATACTGCGCCAGGCCCGCCGGGTATCAGATTACATCATCTTTGTTTACATGGGCAGGATCATTGAATTTGGCCCTACCGAGGATGTTTTGTTAAACCCTAAAGAGGAACTCACCAAAGAATATGTAAAGGGTTTTATTAGCTAATAATAAACAAAATATCATCTATTTTATCTAAAAATGAGAGGTATTTTTGATTTTTAGCTTATTATCAGTTCATAACCCATCATTTTCAACCTATTAGCTATCAAAAATGACTTAAATTGTATCATTTTTATTATTTATGCCATAAAAATGAATAAATACAATTGATTATTGTGATATTTATATCGTTTTTCGGACAAAAGATAATGGTGTTTAATTATAAGAGGATTGTAATAAAAATAGGCTCCAACGTGCTAACACAGAGCAACGGCCTGCCAGATCAGCACCGTATAGGTAAGCTGGTTGAGCAGATTGTTGCCATAAAACAACAGGGAGTTGAAGTGATACTGGTATCATCAGGCGCGGTTGCTGCGGGCCGCAGCTTAATAACTGTCTCCGATAAATACGATGCCATAGCCACCCGGCAATTACTGGCTTCTATAGGCCAGGTTAAATTGATAAACACTTATGCCCAACTGTTTGAGCAATATAATATACTATGCTCGCAGGTGTTAGTTACTACCGATGATTTTAAAGGCAGGCAGCATTACCTGAACATGAAAAACTGCCT
>CAISKH010000045.1 GCA_903885865.1 uncultured Mucilaginibacter sp. | reverse complement strand
TAATGACATTAAATACAAATCAATTTCATCCGTCTGCTAAAGATAATCTTGTTTACGAGCCCCAATTATTGAGATTAAATACCCTTTCAAGTAAGCAAACCTTTAATTCGTTATTAACAGATGGAAAAGTATCATTTGTTAGCGATGAAATTTACGGGCAATTGCAGGAGCTTGTAAAAAGTAAAAATCCATCAGTAAAAATAAAAGCCGACGATTATCCTGCCTTTATTGCCGATCACCTGCAAGGGCGTGATATGGCAGAATATGGCGTATGGGTTTATTATCCATGGAGCAGGCGCCTTGTACACTTATTGGATGAAGATGAGTTTATTGAAGTGCGTACCAACCGCAATCAATATAAAATAACAAAAGAAGAACAGCAATTATTAAAAAGTAAAAAAATTGGTATTGTGGGCCTATCGGTGGGCCAGTCCATTGCATTAACCATAGCTATGGAACGAATATGCGGCGAAATAAGGCTGGCCGATTTTGATACTGCCGAATTGAGTAACCTTAACCGGCTGCGTACCGGATTGCATAATATGGGCGTAAACAAAACCATAATTGCGGCCAGGGAGATAATGGAGATCGATCCCTTTATTAATCTGAAACTATTTAATGACGGATTGAACAAACAAAACATCGACGAATTTTTTACAGGAAATGGAAATTTAGACCTGTTTATTGAAGTTTGCGATGGGATGGATATTAAAATAGAGAGCCGTTTTAAAGCACGGGAATTACGAATACCTGTTGTTATGGATACAAATGACAGGGGGATGCTTGATGTAGAACGGTTTGACCTTGAACCTAACAGGCCAATACTGCACGGCCTGGCGGATGGTTTGGACCCTGATAATATTAAGAATCTGTCAAATGAAGATAAGATACCCTATATACTTAAAATGGTGGGCGCCGAAACTATTTCAACACGATTAAAGGCATCAATGATGGAGGTAGAGCAATCTATCAATACCTGGCCCCAACTCGCATCTTCGGTAGTATTAGGCGGGGCGCTTACTACCGACGTTTGCAGGCGTATATTGCTTGATCAATACCATGATTCGGGCAGGTATTATGTAGATCTGGATGAACTGGTGAAAGATAAGGCCGTTGAAAAAACAAATGATTTACCGCCGGATTATATTGCACCTGCTGAATTAACGGCAAATAAAATGATGGCGCTTATAAAAACGGCGGCTAAAAATGAAGAAAGCATTGCCATAGCAAAAGAAACCATAACCGAAATTGTAAAAGCGGGGATCTCGGCGCCATCGGGTGGAAACGCACAACCCTAGAAATTTGTGTATGCCGATAAGCAGTTGTTTATATTTCATGATGCTCACTTCTCTCATTCCCTGCTCGATTTTAACAACCTTGGCTCATACATCGCTATTGGGGCCGTGGTTGAAAATGTAACAATTAAATCCTCGGCATTGGGATTTAGTACCAAAATAAACTATTTTCCATTAGGCGAAAATAAAGCATTAGCCGTGCAAATCAGTTTTAAAAAAGCTGACGGGGCGTTATCAGAAAATAAGCTGGAAGCCGCTATAGGGATGAGGTTAACCAATAGAAATATCGGCGCAAAGCAAATTTTATCAAATAATTTTTATGAACAAATAAAGCAATCAATTAGCTTATACAACGGCGCAAAGCTGCAAATTATTGATAATGAACAGTTAATGGCCCGCCTAGGCAAAATACTTGCAAACGCAGAAATGCTTAGAATTTTACATCCGCGGGGACATTACGATACTTTTACCCATGAATTACGATGGACACAAGACGAAATTTACCAAAAGAAAGACGGGCTGGATGTAAATACTTTAGGGGCCACAAAACCCGAAATTGCAGCGTTTAAAATTGCTGCAGATGGCAAAGCAATTGATTTTTTAAGAGAGATTAAGGGTGGCAATGCTTTTACCAAAATGGTTAACAGGGCGGTAGGTGTTTCATCTGCGTTGGGTATTATTACCATGCCGGCATATTCTGAATTAAATTTTTTACTTGGGGGCCGCGCTGTGGAAAGGGTTTGGCTGGAATCGAATTTTTTGGGAGTTTCCTTTCAACCTATAGCACAACTAATATTTTTATTAGCCCGGCATGATCAGGGCAATAGCGAGGGAATGGACAAGGATTTTGCAGCGGAAGTTGGAAAGCTAAAACAAGATTTTTACCAGCTTCTCCCTGAATTGAAACACGAACAGCCTGTTTTTATATTCAGGCTATGCAAGGCGGATGCACCGGTAATAACATCGTTAAGAAGGCCAGTTGAATCGTCATTTATATACGAGGAATAAAATTATAATGCATTATATTTATATTACGGGCACGAAATAAAGCCGGATAAAAAAACTACCGAATGAATGTCAATATTATGCGAAAGACTCTTTTATTAGTTTTATTGTTTGCTTTTTTTATTGTGAATGCCTATTCGCAGGTAGCGTATGACGGTAAAAAAAGCACAATAACCATTGGCAATAAAATAGAATATTATATTGATTCGTCATCTTCAAAAACATTATCGGATATACAGCAGAATAAACACTTTATAATACCCACGGCCAATGTGCCCGATTTTGGGATGCTTAAGGCGCCGTTATGGTTAAAGATCCGGATAAAAAACACAAGCGATGTTCCGATTTTAATGCTCGAATTTGACCAATCGTTACTGTTGCATATTGATTTTTATTATTTGGTAAATGGCAAATATGAAGTTAATAAAAGCGGCGAGTTGTATCCGTTTAAATCCCGACTTATTAATTATCATAAATTTGTCTATCAGCTTAATATTCCGGTTGATTCCGAGGCAATATATTATGCGCGTATTGTATCGTCGCACGAAATGCAAATGCCTGTTTTTTTGGGTAAAAAAGATACCATACAGGAGAGTAATCTTATAAAAAATATTTTTTTCGGTATTTTTTTCGGCATTATCCTTGTAATGTTTTTTTATAATCTGTTCATTTACTTTGTTGTAAAAGATTCCATCTACCTGTATTATGTTCTTTATATACTTGTGGTGGGGTTGGTACAGGCTACTATAGAGGGGTATTCTTTTCAATATCTATGGCCAAACAACAGCTTTTTAGCAACACGGTCCTTTTTTCTTTTAACAGCATTTGTTAATATCACGGGTCTTGAATTTGTGAGAAGATTCCTTAACACAAAAGAGTTTACACCGCGTCTTGATAAAATTTCTTATTTTTTATATAGCGTATATGCTATTGCTATTGCTTTAACCTTAGCAGGTTCATTTTATATCTCCTATCAAATATTGCAGGCGTTTGCCGGCTTGATTTCTATATATATGTTAACTATTTCTGTCACCATTGCAAGGAAGGGATACAGACCGGCAAAGTTTTTTATTATTGCCTGGATACCATTAATATCAGGTATTATTATATGGATACTGAAGGATGTTAATGTTTTCCCTTACAATGTTTTCACTAACTATAGCATCGCATTTGGCTCGGCACTCGAGGTCATCCTCCTTTCATTTGCACTAGCCGATAAAATAAACATTTTCAAAGCCGAGAAAGAAAAATCGCAGGAAGAAACTGTAAAAGCTTTAAAAGAAAACGAACGCATAGTGCGTGAACAAAATGTAATACTGGAACAAAAAGTTGAAGAGCGCACACACGAGTTAAATGAATCGTTAGAAGATCTGAAAGAGGCCCAATCGCAGCTTGTAGAATCAGAAAAAATGGCTTCGCTGGGCCAGCTAACTGCCGGCATAGCACACGAGATCAATAACCCTATAAATTTTGTAACTTCCAATATCAATCCGTTGAAAAGGGATGTCGAAATGATCCTTGATGCCATGACCGTTATTGAAAACGTAAGTCAGTCCGACTCATCTGCCGAGGCTAAGAGAAAACAGATAGATGATTATAACGAAGAAGTTGATTTTGATTACCTGGTGGTTGAGATAAAGCATTTAATAAAAGGGATACATGAAGGCGCCTCGCGTACCGCCGAAATTGTAAAGGGCCTTAAAATATTTTCGCGTTTGGATGAGGATGACCTGAAAAGGGCTGATTTAAATGAAGGCCTCGAATCAACTATGGTTATTGCCAATAACCTGCTTAACAACAGAATAAAAGTTATTACTGACTATAATGAACTGCCCCTGGTTGAGTGTTATGCCGGCAAACTGAACCAGGTGTTTTTAAATATTATCTCAAACGCCATATATGCTATAACTAAACGGTTTGGCGATAAAGAAGGAGGTGAGATAAAAATAAGTACGGGTGTTGACGAGGAAAATGTAATTATTACCATAGCAGATAACGGAACAGGCATGAGCGAACAGACAATGAAAAAAATATTCGAACCGTTTTTTACCACAAAGGAAGTTGGCGAAGGAACCGGTTTAGGTATGTCTATTGCCTATAATACTATTAAAAAACACAACGGACAAATACTGGTTAACTCGGAATTAAACAAGGGAACGGAATTTATTTTAAAAATTCCGGTTGTTTTTGACACAAAAATCGCGTAGTTACCGTTTAACCGCATTACCTTTATGCAAACTAACCTTAATTTAAAACCTAAATACCTATCACCCCCTATAACCACCCCCTTCAATTACAATGGCAGAGAAAATTAAGATACTGTATATAGATGACGAAGCAGATAATCTTACAGGGTTTAAAGCTACCTTAAGACTTGATTACCATGTATTCACAGCAGTAAATATACCCGATGCGCTTAACCACCTGGATAAGCATCCGGATATCAGGATAATATTTTGCGATCAGCGGATGCCCGTTAAAACGGGTGTTGAGTTTTTTGAAGAAATACGCAGCACGCACCCGCTCCCGGTACGCATATTATTAACGGCTTACACCGATATAGAATCGGTAATTGATGCCATAAACCGCGGCAACATTTTCAGGTTCGTTAAAAAACCCTGGGCTCCGGTGGAATTAATCTCGGCAATTGAGGAAGCAAATAAGTTTTACCTTACAAATTCAATGCTTACGGTAAGGAATGACGAATTGCAAAAAGCTTACAGCGAGCTGGATAAATTTGCTTATAGTGTTAGCCATGATATACGCGGGCCGTTATCGGGTATTTTAGGGGCCATAAATGTGGCCCGCGAAATGTATGATATTGCCGAAATGAAGGAGATGCTGTTCCTGATGGAAAAATCATTGAAAAAGTTGGATACTTATATCCTGAGTATGCATGATTATTACAGTCTGCAGCGGGGCGAGTTACTTATAAGCGATATTGACTTTAATAAACTTGTTGCCGAATTTAAAGATATTTATAAAATATATGCCAATACCTCTAATATCGATTTTATAATAGATATAAACCAGCGCGAGCCTTTTCGCAGTGATGTATT
>CAISKH010000044.1 GCA_903885865.1 uncultured Mucilaginibacter sp. | reverse complement strand
TTATTTCTGTAATGGTTCCCTGTCCCTTCAGGACCTTAAACGCCCTGTCGAGTTTATCCGAAAGATTTTCAAACATTAGTATAGTTCAATTTTAAGCAGGCAAAGGTAAGATTTTGAAGTGTATCCGGTAAATTAAATATGACCGGCGAAATTTGTATGAGTAAATTTTTTATACCCCCCCGTTTTTGCCCTATCACAGTATTTAGCATATAAACCAGGTGCCCATATTCCTTGTAAACGATATGAAAAAAATAGCCGCTGTATATTTAACCTTAAGCTTGGTGGTGGTAAGCGCTTTCGGCCAGGTAAACAACGGGCTGATGACCACCCTCTCCGCCGTAGCGGGGCAGCGCGACAGGATGCCCATTGAAAAACTCTACCTGCAATTAGATAAACCCTATTATTCGTTGAGCGATACGCTTCGCTTTAAAGCATATTTGCTGAACGGCGATCTTTTAAAGCCATCAAAAAAAAGCGGGTTGTTTTATGTTGAACTGATCGATGACAGCAGCCAGGTAGTTAAGCGGCAAACCTTCATGCTTCGCAACGGGATAGCCTGGGGCGATATCGTATGCAAAAAAACCTGGCATGCCGGCAATTATACCCTGCGCGCCTACACCAACTGGATGCGCAATTTTGGCGACGGGTTTTTTTTCACGCGGCAGGTTGGTATGGTACCGGCGGGCGGCCAGAACTGGCTGGTAAATAACCGTATTATAGTTGATAAGGACAAAAATGTAAACATGGCATTGCGATTCAGCGATCTTACCCATAGAAATATCGGCTTCCGCGATTTGCAATTGAGTGTTTTACACGGCGAAAAGGTACTGCTAAAAAACAAAGTACGTACCGGCCCCGAAGGGAACCTGGATTTTAATTTCGGCTTGCCCGAAATCCCGATAGCTATCGGGATGGCAAACGAGCGGCTTTCACTACTTGCCGAAGATATCAGCAAAGAGGGTGGCGGCAGAAAGGTAATTATCCCTATACAGTTGAACCGCCCCGAAAATATCGACCTTCAGTTTATGCCCGAAGGCGGTAATATGGTAGCCGGTATTCCCATCCGTATTGGTTTTAAGGCAATAGGCGAAGACGGTAGGGGAACAGAGGTAGCCGGAAAAATAGTTAACAGCAAACAGCAGGAAGTGGTCACTTTCCAATCAATTCATAATGGGATGGGAGTGTTTGGGCTAACCCCGCAAGCGGGCGAAAGCTATTCGGCGAAAGTAACCTTGCCGGGAAACATTGAAAAGAGCTATCCGCTGGCCGCCATTAACGCGACAGGCACTATATTACGAATAAATCCAGAAAACAAAGATTCGCTGGAAGTAACCCTATCGGCAACAGCCGACTTAATTAATACCCGGGCCGAATACTATCTTATCGGCCAGACGAGGGGCGTAGTATGCTATTCATCCATAATTAATTTTAAGGAAGGGGGCGGGATAAAAAAAGCAATAGCTACAAACCACTTCCCGACAGGTATTGCTCATTTTACCTTACTGAATAGCGCCGGCCAGCCATTGAATGAGCGGATATGCTATATTGACCATAGGGATAACCTGCAAATTGCGCTTAATACCAACAAGCCGAGTTATACCCTTCGCGACAGTATTGGCTTAAACGTACAGGTAAAAGATAACGATGGCAAACCCATACGCGGTACTTTTTCGATGGCGGTGACCGATGACAGT
>CAISKH010000043.1 GCA_903885865.1 uncultured Mucilaginibacter sp. | reverse complement strand
TTTTACCTTTTGCCTTTTACCTTTCACCTCAATTTATCCTTTTACCTTTCACCTAAATTCATTAAGTTTGATTGATGAAGTAATTCCACGTAATAATTCTCTTACTAATAACGCTCTGCTTCACCTCCTGTGTGGATATTGAGGAGCATTATGATTTTAAGCTGGATGGGTCATGTAACGTGGTGTATGGCTTTGATATGGGCCGGGCAATATCGGTGTTTAAAAATCTGCTGTCAGACTCAGTTAAAGAAACGCCCCAGTTTAACCTGGTAAAAGACACTACCCTGAACTTTTACGCCGCTTTACCGGATAGCACAGTGAAAAAACTGACCAAAGAAGAGGTCAATATGGCTAAAGGCAGCAGCTTATCCATAAAAATGGATCTGAAGAAAAGCATCATGAAAATGAGCATCAGCCACCAGTCAAAGAACGCTGCCGACCTGCAATATTACCTGCAGCACCTCTCGAAAATTTCCATGAACAGCCAGTTAGACGCGGTTACGAAAAATAACCAGCAGGCCCGCGGGTTTGACGCGCAGCAACTGGTTGCCGGGCAGGATTATTATTCGTACGAAGTTACACCGAATAAATTTTACCGGATAATTGATAAGACGAAGTTTAATGCTTTTTTAAAGAAAACACAGTCGACCTTGGTTATGGCCAAAGCCATGCTGATTGATATGCCTTATAAAGTGATATTAAATTTCGCGAAGCCGGTAAAAAAGGTGAATAATCCCAAAGCCATTGTATCTGCCGACAGAAAAAGGGTTACCCTGATAACCAATATGGATGACGCGATAAAGGACCCCACCGTAATGAATTTGAAGATCGATTTTTGATTGTTATGCACTGGTATAAAATACCTGATTTTCAATACACCAAACATCCATTTATAAAGAAGGTAAAAGTAAACGGCAAAGGCATTTGCCTGGTTGGGTATGATGGGGAGATCTTCGCGCTTTCATCAACCTGCCCCCATGCCGGGGCCGACCTGAGTGGCGGCTGGTGCGGGAATGGAAAACTCATTTGCCCGTTTCACCGTTATTCTTTCGATATCCGTACCGGCCGCGGCGACCCGGGCCAAAATGATTATGTGGATATTTACCCTGTTGAGATACGGGATGATGGTGTTTATATTGGCATCACTTCTTTTCTTGAAAAATTAAAACAGGCGTTTAAATAATAGCGATTTGTCATTCTAAGCGTAGCGAAGAATCTTGTACAAGCGATCAGTAACGTGTTTGCCTATCTGGCTTATAAGATTTTTCGCTACGCTCAAGAGAGTAGTTCTTCGCTATGTTCAGAATGACAAGCGGGTTAGTAATAAACCTCTTTTTTAGCCGAAGCGAGTGTGTTTTTTAGCAGGCCGATGATGGTCATTAAACCTACACCGCCGGGTACGGGGGTTATCCATGAGGCTTTAGGGGCCACATTATCAAAATCAACATCGCCATATAACTTAAACCCCGATTTGGTTACTGTAGAGGTTTCTCGGTTCATGCCTACATCAATTACCACAACGCCATCTTTTACCATATCGGCAGTAATAAAGTTTTTCCTGCCTATGGCCACTATAAGGATGTCTGCTTGCAGGGTAAAGCTTTTGATGTCAGGAGTGCGGCTATGGCAAATGGTGACCGTACAGTTACCCGGATAGGTGTTACGTGCCATCAAGATGCTCATAGGCGAACCTACTATATTGCTGCGGCCCACCACCACGCAATGTTTGCCTTGCGTTTCAATACCGTATTCTTTTAGCATTAAGGTAATGCCATAAGGCGTAGCGGGAATAAACGATGGTAAATTACGCTGCATGCGCCCCAGGTTAACCGGGTGAAAGCCGTCAACATCCTTACGGTAGTCTATGCGCTCGGTTACTTTTTCAGGGTCGATGTGTTTTGGGAGGGGGAGTTGTACAATAATGCCGTCAATATCCGCGTCAGCATTAAGCTCTTCTACTTTTTTTAATAGCTCATCTTCGGTAACGGTATCCTCATAACGCACCAGGCTTGATTTAAACCCCACATTTTCGCAGTTCTTGATCTTACTTGCTACATAGGTTTCGCTGCCGCCGTCATGCCCAACCAGTATAGCTACCAAATGGGGTTTACGGCCGGTTTCTGCTAATATTTTAGCAGCCTCAGCGGCTATTTCAACCTTGAGTTTTTCTGATACGTATTTTCCGTCGAGTAAATTCATTCGCCCCCCAGCCCCCTAAAGGGGGAGTAAAATGTAAAATTTAAATATATAAATAACCCGCTATAGTTCCCCCTTCAGGGGGCTAGGGGGCTTAATCTAACTTCAACACCGCCATAAACGCGCTCTGCGGTATTTCTACATTACCTACCTGCCGCATGCGTTTCTTACCTTTTTTCTGCTTCTCCAACAGTTTGCGCTTACGCGATATATCGCCGCCATAACATTTGGCGGTAACATCCTTGCGCAGGGCCTTTACCGTTTCGCGAGCTATGATTTTGGCGCCGATGGATGCCTGTATAATAATTTCAAATTGCTGGCGCGGTAGCAGCTCTTTTAGCTTCTCGCATATTTTTTTCCCGAAATCGTACGAATTCCCCCTGAATATCAGCGAAGATAGCGCGTCAACCGGTTCGGCATTTAACAATATATCCAAACGTACTAAATCGCTTTGGCGATAACCGATCTGGTGGTAATCAAACGAGGCATAGCCCTTTGATATGGTTTTCAGCTTATCGTAAAAATCAAAAACGATCTCGCCCATCGGCATTTCAAATACCAGCTCCACACGATCAGACGTAAGGTACGACTGATTTTTTATAAATCCTCTTTTCTGTATACAAAGCGACATTACAGGCCCCACAAATTCGGCCTTGGTAATAATAGTTGCTTTAATATAGGGCTCCTCTACACGGTTTAATTTGCTGGGGTCCGGCAGATCCGACGGGTTATTAACCGTAATTTCAACTTCTTTGGTGGTGTATGCGAGGTACGATACGTTAGGAACGGTAGTAATTACCGTCATATCAAACTCGCGCTCCAAACGCTCCTGGATGATCTCCATGTGCAGCATTCCCAAAAACCCGCAACGGAACCCAAAACCCAACGCGGCTGATGATTCCGGTTCAAAAACCAGCGAGGCATCGTTCAGTTGCAGTTTAGCCATTGATTCGCGCAGTTCCTCATAATCCTCGGTATCAACCGGGTAAATACCCGCGAATACCAT
>CAISKH010000042.1 GCA_903885865.1 uncultured Mucilaginibacter sp. | reverse complement strand
TTATTTCTGTAATGGTTCCCTGTCCCTTCAGGACCTTAAACGCCCTGTCGAGTTTATCCGAAAGATTTTCAAACATTAGTATAGTTCAATTTTAAGCAGGCAAAGGTAAGATTTTGAAGTGTATCCGGTAAATTAAATATGCAGGTCGAAATTCTAACAGATAAATTTTTTATACCCCCCCGTTTTCGCCCTATCATAGTATTTAGCATATAAACTTAAGTGCCTATATTCTTTGTAAGCAATATGAAAAAAATAGCCATTGTATGTTTGACCTTAAGCTTGCTAGTGGTAAACGCTTTTGCCCAGGTAAACAACGGCCTACTTACCACCCTATCAGCAGTTGCCGGGCAGCGCGACAGGATGCCCATTGAAAAGCTGTACCTGCAATTGGATAAACCATACTATGCCTTGGGCGACACCCTGCGCTTTAAAGCTTTTTTGCTGAACGGCGATCTTTTAAAGCCATCAAAAAGAAGCGGGCTGCTGTACGTGGAACTGGCCGATGCATTAAATAAAGTTGTAAAGCGTATAACAGTACGTGCGGTTAATGGCATCAGCGTTGGCGATATAGCCTTAAAAGGTAAAGACATACCCCAGGGTACTTATACCCTTCGTGCCTATAGCAACTGGATGAAGAACTTCGGCAATGATCATATATTTAAAAAGAGCTTGTATTTTTCGGCGGTAAATGGCAGCACAACGCTTGTAAAAACAGATTTTAAACTGGAGAACGGGAAAGATAAAGATAAGGTGACAGCGAATATCAGTTTCACCGGGCTCGACGGCCGACCCCGGCAGCAGCAGGAATTGCGGTTAACTATCAAACAAAACGATAAAATCCTGTTCAGGCAAAATGCCAATACCGGCACCGACGGCATTATCCAATTGAACTTTGATGTCGCGGCCAAAGCTTCCATTAAAAATGTAATTATACAGGCACAAAATATAACAAAAGGGGCAGATACTACCGAGCTAACCATCCCCATAACCATAAACCGACCCGAAAATACCGACCTGCAATTGATGCCCGAAGGCGGAAATATGGTGGCGGGCATACCAACAAAAATTGGTTTTAAAGCGATAAACGATGATGGCAATGGAATAGCTATAAGTGGAAAAATAGTCAACAGCAAACAGCAGGAAGTGGCAACTTTCCAATCCACCCATAAAGGTATGGGTAGTTTTGAACTTACGCCGCAAACCGGCGAAAACTATACGGCAAAAGCTCTATTGCCAAATGGAACCATCAAAGACTATCCGTTACCAACAGTAAACCCAACAGGCACGGCATTGCGGATAACACCCAAAGGAAAGGACTCGCTGGAAGTAACGATAAATGCCACGCCCGACCTGCTGACTGCTACTGCCCCGATAGCTATCGGGGCCACTTTAAACTATTATTTGATCGGCCAGACAAGGGGAATGATCTGTTATTCATCGATCATTAACTTTAAAGGGACAGCCATAAAAAAGGCAATAAGTACAGACTTGTTCCCGACAGGAATTGCGCATTTTACCCTGCTCAGCAGCGTCAACCAGCCTCTGAATGAAAGGATAGTTTATATCGATCATGATGATAACCTGCAATTGCATATAGCCCCCGACAAACCCGGTTATACCCTTCGCGATCATATCGGCTTAGGCCTACAGGTGAACGACAAAACAGGCAAACCCATCCGCGGCAATTTCTCCATAGCGGTTACCGATGACAGCCAGGTAAATATAGACAGCCTGGGCAATAATATTCTAACCAGCCTGCTGCTTACCTCCGACCTACAGGGCACGGTTGAAGAACCGGGCTGGTATTTTAATGAAAAGAATGCAGAAAGGGGAGCTGCGTTAGATAACTTATTACTAACACAGGGCTGGGTGGGCTACGACTGGAAAGAAATATTCGCGCCACCCGCAAACCCGGAATATGAGGCAGAACCAGAATTTAAGGTAAAGGGGAGGGTAAGCAATATTTTAAATAAACCTGTAGCCAATACAGAAGTAATGCTCATCTCGACCAAGCCGGAGTTGCTGCTGAACACAAAAACCGATGAGAACGGGCGGTTCGCTTTCAGCAATTTTCCGCCGTTGGATACCATAAACTTTAAACTACAAACCAAACGAACTCTCAATATTGGTTTGGTTGTGGACGAATTTGTGCCGCCGGAACTGACACTGGCAAATGATATGCCCGCGCCCTGGTATGTTAATACCGATAGCATTAGGATAAATTATGCCAACAAGAAGAAAGTGGAGTGGGATGAAACATTTGATGCCCGTAATACCATATTATTAAAGCAGGTTGAAATAAGAGCCAAACAACCCGTGCACCTTGCTTTTGACGAGCCGCTTTTGCAGTTGAATGAGGAGGAGATACGTAACGCACGGCCGGGCAAAAAACCATTTACATTGCATGATTTGCTTAATCAGCAACAGGCCCTTAGCCAAATGAAGCTCATGTTGTTAATTGACGGGAAAGTAGCTACTTACTTTGACGCTTCAAATGTAATCCAAGCAGGTGTTAAATCCGATCATATGGGGGAGAATAATGGCATGCCAACTGATGGGTCAGCGGAGGCGATGGGATTGCTTGACCACCTTACTACTGAAGATATAAAAGGCTTTTCAGCAAAAAAGATACTTGTTCGTAAAAGAATTGTCATACCCGGGACTGATCCCCCCATAGTAATATGGAGGGAGCTCACTTACCTGCAGATTAGTGTTACCACCAATATCAATTTAGGCATGGCGCGGTTTACGGCTAGCGAAAGTGCGATCCCGCCTGGCAGCTATGTTTACCGCCCCATGCCCATTAGCTGGCCGCATAAATTTTATTCGCCGCGTTATACGGTTGCAACAACACCTACCGGTAAAGACCGCCGCTCCACTGTTTTCTGGGACCCTAATATAATTACCGATCTCTCCGGGAAAGCCGGCCTTTCGTTTTACAGCGCCGACCTGCCGGGTACGTATTCGGTTATTATTGAAGGCACCGATATGAATGGCAACTTTGGCTATAGCAGACAAAAGATAAAAGTGGGTAAAAAGTAAGCGCGGTTAGCTTATCAAAAAAAATCAGCCAAACAGCAACCCAAATACTTCTTCAATGTTGGCAACCATAATTATTTCGACCTTGTAACGCGACAGATCGATGCGCTTTTTATCCTGCGCGGCCGCTGGCATATTATATTTGGAAACAAATATGCGTTCAAAGCCCAGCTTTTGGGCTTCGGCAATGCGTTGTTCCACGCGGTTTACGGCCCTTATTTCGCCAGACAAACCTATTTCGCCGGCAAAGCAGGTTTTAAAAGGTATGGGGATATCCTGGTGCGACGATATAATTGCGGCGGCAAGCCCCAGGTCAATAGCCGGGTCCTCTACGCGGATGCCCCCCGTTATGTTTAAGAAAACATCTTTAGCGCCCAAATTAAAGCCGCAGCGTTTTTCTAATACCGCCAGCAGCATGCTCATGCGCCGCGTGTCGAACCCATTGGCATTGCGCTGGGGCGTTCCGTATACCGATGTGCTTACCAGTGCCTGTGTTTCTATCAGCATGGGCCTCATGCCTTCTAACGTGGCCGATATGGTGATGCCACTCAAGGGTTCGTCGCGCTGCGAAAGCAATATTTCCGACGGATTAGACACTTCCCGCAATCCTTCGCCCAGCATTTCGTAAATACCCAGCTCGGATGCCGAACCAAATCGGTTTTTAATGGTGCGCAATATGCGGTAAACGTGGTGTCTGTCGCCCTCAAACTGCAAAACGGTATCAACCATGTGTTCCAGTATTTTGGGGCCTGCTATCATACCATCCTTGGTGATATGGCCAATAAGAAACACCGGTGTTGAGCTTTCTTTTGCAAATCGCAATAGCTCGGCGGTGCATTCCCTAACCTGCGATACACTGCCCGGCGCAGACTCAATATGCGATGAATGCAACGTTTGTATAGAGTCGACAATAACCAGGTCCGGCTCCAGTTCCTCAATTTGTTTGAATATGTTTTGGGTGGAGGTTTCGGTGAGAATGTAACAGCCTTTATTTATTTCGGAATGCGGAATGTTGATTGCGGAATTTAAATCCTTACTTCCGACTTCAGCATTCCGACTTCCGACTTCAGAAAGTCGTTCCGACCGCATCTTTATTTGCCGTTCGCTTTCTTCGCCCGAAATATAAAGTACTTTCAAATTGGGCATATTCAGTGCCAGCTGCAGCATCAGAGTTGATTTGCCTATGCCCGGCTCGCCGCCTATCAGCACTAATGAACCGGCAACGATGCCACCGCCTAAAACACGGTTAAATTCTTTATCGGGGGTAAGCAGGCGGTGTTCCTCGTTAAAAGTAATATCGGCTACCTCAATGGGTTTACTGGCGCGCTGCTGCGTGGTGCTGCTTACCTTCCAGGTAGGTACTGATTTACTGTCTTTTTCAATTACCTCCTCCACAAAAGTATTCCACTGCTGGCACGAAGGGCACTTGCCCAGCCACTTAACCGACTCAAAGCCGCAGCTTTGACAAAAATACGCGATCCTGGTTTTAGCCATATTGTTTTGATGTGCGGATATGCAGATATGCAAATGTGCAGATTATATTGGGAATGGCAAAGGGTTTTACTAAATATTTTAGTATTTGC
>CAISKH010000041.1 GCA_903885865.1 uncultured Mucilaginibacter sp. | reverse complement strand
TAAATAAGGATTAATCGTATTAATTACCACATTATCAATTATTTATCAACTTAAAATGTTAATAATGTCCGAAAAATCATATCTTGGCTTTGGTAAAATCTTCCGAACACTCGTAATTGGCAATCCGCGAAACAGGACATTTCAGGGATTGCCAATCTACTCAATCGCCATTAAAAGCTCTGTTTCCAATTTAGTTTCGTCATTTGTCCAATGTCCGTATATTTCAATATAAGGAAGGCCAACTTTAAAGCCTTTATCTTTCAATTCATTTCTCATATTATCTCCTGCCTGCCCGATCAGCTTATATGGGCCTATATGTTTATAATAACCATACTTTTTAAGAGAGATACTTTTTTGTTCTAACCCGGTATTATTTTGAGGGATGCTGTCCAGTTCAATTCCTGCAAATACTTTATCATTAGGTTCGTAAACCCAAATGTTCATTCCTTTATGTTTTAAACCATTCGCCTTAACAATAGGCCACATTTTATCCATCAGCCTGAAAGCGGTACCGGCATATTCTTTATTAAAAGCAGTTCCCGAAAAACCGAAAATGTCCAGCGTTAATTCATTATCAATCATTTCTACTTTCATTATCTGCGAATTTGTATAAATATAATATTTCTGCATTTAGGGCCATGTTGTGCTAAAAAAAATAAAATATTTTAAATACTATGCATGCATAATAAACTGAGTTTAAATCAACTAAACCTACTATTTGTACCATATACCGATCCGTTCTTTTTTCAGGGCGGTTTTGGATGAAACTTTTTGGATATTTTTATCGTTACTTTGCTATAAATCAGCTAAAAAAAATATGGATACCCTGCTTACAGATCAACCTGCCGGATACGACTTTTCTACTAACGATAACCAGGCAATAGTTAAACAAATGGCAAAAGATTTTGCCGAAAAAAATATACGCCCTCATGTAATGGAATGGGACGAGGCGCAAACCTTCCCGGTTGAGTTATTTAAAAAACTGGGCGAACAAGGAATGATGGGCGTACTGGTCCCCGAAGAATATGGCGGCTCGGGCTTTGGCTATTTTGAGTATGTTACTGTAATTGTTGAAATAGCCAAAGTATGCGGCTCGATAGGCCTATCGGTAGCGGCGCATAATTCGCTTTGTACCGGGCACATCCTGGCATTTGGCAACGAAGAACAAAAACATAAGTGGCTGCCGAAACTGGCATCAGCCGAATGGATAGGCGCCTGGGGGTTAACCGAGGCCAATACCGGCTCGGATGCTTTAGGAATGGAAACTACCGCCGTATTGGATGGCGATCATTATATAGTGAACGGTTCAAAAAACTGGATAACCCACGGCAAATCGGGCGATGTGGCGGTAGTGATGGTGCGCACGGGTAATAAAGGCGATTCGCATGGCATATCAGCCCTGGTTATCGAAAAAGGAACACCCGGCTTTACTCACGGTAAAAAAGAGAACAAGTTAGGGATGCGCGCGTCCGAAACCACGGAACTGGTATTTGATAACTGCCATGTACCTAAAGAAAATTTATTAGGCAATGAGGGCGAAGGCTTTACACAGGCCATGAAAGTATTGGATGGCGGTCGAATTTCTATCGCCGCCTTATCATTGGGCATAGCTAAAGGCGCTTTCGAAGCCGCGGTAACTTATGCCAAACAGCGCAGGCAATTCGGGCAGCCTATCTCTAACTTCCAGGGGATATCGTTCAAACTGGCCGATATGGCAACCGAAATTGAAGCTGCCGAATTGTTAATTATGCAGGCCGCCGACCTGAAGAACAGGCACCAGGCGG
>CAISKH010000040.1 GCA_903885865.1 uncultured Mucilaginibacter sp. | reverse complement strand
GATAAAAGTAGAGGGCGGAACAGTTGGTCAAAAACGCACTTTTTATACAGCATTATACCGCTGCTATGCCCGTATGATGAATATTACTGAAGACAGCAAATATTTCAGCGCGTATGATGGGCAGGTACATGAAGATAAGCGTCCGTTTTATACAGACGATTATACCTGGGGTAATTTTATTGCGCTTCACCCCTTGCGCATGATACTCGACCCTGTAAAGGCGGGCGACATGGTACAATCGTATGTTACCATGTATAAACAAAGTGGCTGGGTACCCGAGTACCCAAAAACCTTTGGCGACCGTGAGGGAATGTTTGGCTTTCATTCGTCGATACTATTTCTAGATGCTTACCGCAAGGGTATCCGCAATTTTGATGTAAATAAGGCGCTGGAGGGCATGATAAAGAACGCTGAGCAGGCAACCATGCTTCCATCAAGAAACGGCCCTAAAGGCGCGCTGGAGGACTTTTATTACGAACATGGTTACTACCCTGCCCTGCATCCCGGCGAAGCTGAGACGGACCCCGGCGCTTTGTCAAAACATAGCCAGCGTTCGGCAGTAGCCGTAACGTTAGTTCATAGTTACGATGCCTGGGCCCTAAGCGAACTGGCCAAAGAATTAGGCAATGCTCCGGTTCATGCCAAATACGCGCCCTGGGCTAATAATTATAAAAACTTATGGAACAGCGACGCGCAGTTGTTTTTACCAAAAGACAATAAAGGCAACTGGATAAATATTGACCCGAAAGTTGAAGGCGGTGCTTATTATAATGAAAACAACGGCCTCACCTATAAATGGAACGTACAGCATGATATTGAAGGATTAATAGAACTGGCTGGCGGAAAAGATAAGTTTGAACAGCAACTCGACCAGTTTTTCCGTGAGGGGCTGGAAACAAACCGGGCCTCGTTCCTGGCCAAGTTCCAGGATATGACGGCTTTAACGGGGCAGTTCTCGATGGGCAATAATTGCGCGTTCCATATCCCTTACCTGTTTAACTATACCAATTCGCCCTGGAAAACGCAGAAATGGACGCGGTATGTACTGGACGTTTGGTTCAAAGACAATGTGTTGGGCGTGCCGGGCGATGAGGACGGCGGCTCCATGTCGTCGGTTGTAGTATTTTCGTGTATGGGTTTCTTCCCTATCAAACCGGGAATACCAATGTACACCATTACCAGCCCGGTATTCAGCAAAGTGAGTATTGACCTGCCAAACGGTAAAGTATTTACGCTCATAGCCAATGGCGGTTCAAAAACGCATAAGTATATACAATCTGCCAAGATGAACGGGAAGAAATTAGATGTATTATGGTTTTCGCATCATGACCTGGTGAATGGGGGGACATTGGTTTTGGAGATGGGGGAAATGCCGAAGAAAGCATAAAACAAAAAACAGGGTGTCACCCTGTTATAACAAGAAAGCCCACATCATCAGACGTGGGCTTTCTTTTATTCTACCGGAGACGCAAAGCATTGCGTCTCTACAATTATTCTTCTGTCGCTTTCTTTTTAGGCGCTGCTTTCTTTTTTGGTGCAGGCGCTACGGCTTCTTCGGCTGGAGCTGCTACTTCCGCAACAGGTGCTGCTACTGCTTCTGCAACTGCTACTGGTGTTTCTACTACTGTTTCTGCAACAGGTGCTTCTTTAACAACCGGTTTTGCCGCTGCTTTTGCTTTAGGCGCTGGTGCAATATCTTCAACTACAGGTGCAACCGCGAAAGGAATTACCGATACATATGAACGGTTATCTGCTTTCTTTTTGAAAACTACTTCGCCTGCCGCTAACGCGAATAAAGTATGGTCCCGGCCGATACCTACGTTAAGGCCCGGGTTATGTTTGGTACCACGCTGACGAACGATGATATTACCCGCAATTGCAGGCTGACCACCAAATATCTTGATGCCTAAACGTTTGCTATGTGACTCGCGGCCGTTTCTTGAACTACCGGCCCCTTTTTTATGTGCCATTTTCTATATCTTTTATGACCTGGATTAACCAGGTAGTTTTAAAAATCTAATTATAAAGTTATACCGGTGATCTCGATCTTGGTAAATTGCTGACGGTGACCGTTCTTCTTTTTGTAACCTTTTCTTCTTTTCTTTTTGAAGATGATCACTTTATCACCTTTTAAATGAGACACGATCTTAGCCGATACCTTAGCTTTTTTCAAATCGGAACCCAATTTGAATTTACCTTCGTTTTCTGCTAACAACACATTGTCAAATTCAATACTAGCGCCCTCATCCCCTTGTAATCTGTGTACAAAGATCTGCTGGTCTTTAGCAACTTTAAATTGCTGTCCGGCTATACTTACTATTGCGTACATGGTTTGTTATTATTTGTTTTAAAATTTGAGGTGCAAATATAGGAATTACTATTTCAATATGCAATACAGCATTTATTTTTTCTGATTACCTTCCTCGCGGTTTAAAACTTGCTTTATGTCTCCTATCAAATGCCTGTTAGCATCGATTAGCCTTGTGTCGCCATAAAAATTTTCGTCAAATATTACCTTTTTGCTTTTCCGCTTATAATTAAACTCAATGATATAACGTAATGGTTTGGGCCCGGTTTTTACGCTGTCGCCTGTTTCATCAGACGGGAAATCCCAGAAACCCAGGTTGGCGGCCTTGCGGTGCAGGTAGAGCAGGTCGTCTTTATTTAAACGCAAATGCTTTTTCACTAATGAATCACGCACATTTAAATATTGATATTCCCCGGTTCTTGAGTTGAATTTATTAACCAGGCTATCCCTGTCGCCATATTGAAAAACGATCGAATCGAACTCTGTAAACTTATACGGCGCGTTTTTAAACACCATACCATAGTAATAGATACAGTAGAATAGAAAGGGAACGAATATGCTTAGAGCGAGGAATATTTTTTTTGATTTGTCGGACATGTGTCTAATTATTGAATTACTGAGTTATTGAATTATTGATTGGGTTTTGAATAATAAATTACTTATTTGAAACTGTTTTTCTGGATGCGGATGATATTTTTAATATCTGATTTGCTTCATCGAGTAAATACATTAATTATTGTTTTCCTACTACTTCTGCATCAATTAATACTTCCATCCAAAAGGCTGATTCATCGGCTTCTTCGACTACGGTAGAAAGTTTTGAATGGAACTCGGCTTTTGACAGGGCCCTGCAAGCAGCTCTATAATTTGAACCAACTGAAGACAATGATCTCAGTAACTGCCTGCCGATAATTTTAGCTTCTTCGGTTTTAGGTAATGTTCTGAAGAATTTAATGTTATCAACAACAAATTTTTTTGTCCGGCTTTTAAACATTTCACGAAACTCTATTTTTTCAATATCAGCCATAAATAATTAAAATTAAAAAAATCAATAATTCAATAACTCAGTAATTCGATAATTAATTCAGTTCATTTTCCCACTTACTTACTACTGCGGTTGCCATTGCATTACCAAGAACATTGGTTGCTGACCTTCCCATATCCAGTAACGGATCAATACCAATTAGCAGAGCTAACCCCGCTTCCGGTATATTAAACATGGCTATAGTTCCGGCTACTACTACTAACGATGCACGCGGAACACCAGCCATTCCCTTACTGGTTAGCATTAACGTTAACAGCATGGCAATTTGCTGGCCAACCGAAAGATGTATACTGTATGATTGTGCTAAAAACAGCGATGCGAAGGTCATATACATCATGGAGCCATCCACATTAAAGGAATAGCCCAATGGCAATACAAAGCTTACTATTTTATTACTGCAGCCAAAGCGTTCCATCTCTATTAATACACGCGGGTAGGCGGCTTCACTCGTTGAGGTGCCAAAAGCCACCAGCATGGCATCCTTTATATTATATACGAGGGTAAATACCCGTCCTTTCAGCACGACAAATCCCGCCGAAATAATTATTGCACATAATATGATCAGTGAAAAATAATACTCGCCGATAAATATAGCATAGGTTGATATTATACCCAAGCCTTGCTTGGCTACGATGGCTGTTATAGCGCCAAATACAGCCAAAGGTGCCAGTTTCATAACATAGCCCGTAATCTTTAAAATAACGTGGGCAATGGCGTCCAAAGCTTTAATAATGATCTCGCCTTTTTCTCCGATCGATGCCGTTGCCACCCCAAAGAACAGGGAAAACACTACGATCTGTAAAATCTCATTATTGGCCATCGACTCAAAAAAGCTTTTCGGAAACACGTGGTTAATGAAGTCTTTTAACGATAGTGCCGATCTTTGTATATCGGCACCCAAATGGCTGTCAGGCAGCATGAGGTGCATTTCGCTGCCGGGCTTGAATAAATTAACCATCATCATACCCAATAATAAAGAAACTAATGATGCGCTTAAAAACCATAACAGCGTCTTTCCGCCAATACGGCCAACTGCCTTAATATCACCAACTTTAGCTATCCCAACCACCAGTGTAGTAAATACCAGCGGGGCAATAATCATTTTTATCAGGCGCAAAAAAATGTCGCTTAATATATTGAAATACATCACTTTATCTTCCCTTATTGCATCGTTTGCTTTACGTATTTTTGCCTGGGCTATTCGCTGTGTTTTAAGGTCTTTATAAATTAATGCGGTAGTATCTTTTAGTTTAAAAAGGTTATTATCAATAGCTTTGATGGAAGTTTCGGCGGCATTAATTTTGTTGTTGTAAACGGCAACTACATTTACGTTGTAAATGTAACCTACTATAACACCTAAAATAAGCGCAATGAATATGTAGAGGGTGAGTTTGTTTTTCTTCATCTATAAATATACAACTGCGAAACTACAACTATTTAGTATTTTGCTGAAATAATTAATAAAGCATGAGCACAACCGTTTATGGTTTACAGGATATAAAAAAAGAACTGCAGCACCTGTCAAACCTGCAGATTGCTGAGCTATGCCTGCGGCTGGCGCGTCACAAAAAAGAAAATAAAGAGCTGCTGGCTTATTTACTGTTTGAGGCTGATAATGAAACCGCTTTTATTGAAAAAGTAAAGGCCGAGGCTGGTTTTATGTTCAGCCAGTTGCCGGTGCGCAGTTATGAGGCCGCGAAATACCTGCGAAAAATATTAAGGTTGCTGGGCAAGTACAGCAAATTCATGACGTCAAAAGAAGCGGAGATAGGGCTATTAATAAACTTTTGCACTAATTACGTACAATACGCCGACAGGCGCACCGCCTACAAACCATTAAGGTTAATATTGGTAAGGCAAATTGAAAAGGTACGCACAGCAATAGGGAAACTCCACGAGGACCTCCAATATGATTTCATTAACGATTACAATTTATTGTTAGATGACGCCGAAAAAAAGCTCGTTTGGTTTAATAAGAATGATCACCTATTGTAACAATGCCCCTATCTTAGCATCTAACTAATAAACTGACCTGCACGTGGCCGATAAAGAAATTGTCTTTAAGCAAATATTTGAAGCAAATTCAAAAAAGATCTACCATTTATGCTATGGTTATACCGGTGATGACGATGCTGCGAACGACCTTTTACAGGAAACATTTTTAAAAGTTTGGCAAAACCTCTAGTTGGTTAGCCATGACTTCAGGATGCCAACGATACTCAAATAACCTAAATCCAGCGTCTAATCTGCCAGCGTGTAGGTGTTCGT
>CAISKH010000039.1 GCA_903885865.1 uncultured Mucilaginibacter sp. | reverse complement strand
GCTGCAGCCAATAACATAACGGGTGATGCTTCTGCAGCGAGGCGTCTTTCGTCCGAAACTTTACCATGAATAACAGAAAAGCCGACCTGCGCACGCGTGTAACTGTATGCCAATACTAAGAACGCTGTTAATAAGCACCCTGTTAAAAACCTCATTAAATACTGGTGTAAAAGTTTTTTTATAATCTAAAGTTAAAACTATAAATATGCAATAATTTACGCACATAAATACTTACATACTCCTTTTTTTACGTCTGTTTCCAACAAATGTTGCTAATATTAAAATAATACCAGCCAATCAACCTTAAATTTCGCAGAGAAAGAAAGTATTGCCTGATTTTTGTTAATTTTCGTGATTGAAAATTTCCACCCCCATTGATACCCGATAAAATGAAAAAAATAGTTGTTTTTATAGTGATAATGTTTTTTGCAGCCACGCTTTTTGCGCAGGATGAACCGACGGAATACAAGCTTGCAGCAGCCCGGTTTGAAAAATTTTATAACGCCAATATGCCTGACAGCATTTCTAAAAATTTTAGCCCTGAAATGTTAACAGCTTTACCGCAAGAAAAATTTAAAGAAACAACAACTCTATTAAAAAGCCAGTTAGGCCCCCTGCAAAAAACGGGGTTCATGAAATATAACAGCCCGCTGGCAGTTTATAAAGCAACTTTTCAAAATGGAGTTTTTTTGCTGAATATTTCATTGAACAGCAAAGATCAGTTAATTGGCTTGGTTTTAAGCCCCTACCAGGAGCCTTCCAAGACCGATCAAATTAAAATTGACCCTTCATTAACAGAATCACCTGTATTATTAAAAACATTATCAGGAACAATTTCGGGAACTTTAACGACGCCTAAAAATGTAGAAGGGAAAATTCCGGTGGTTTTAATTATTCCCGGCTCGGGCCCGGTTGACCGCAATGGCAACAGCCCAAAACTTGGCCTGGCAACCAATGATTACCTGTTAATGGCCGAAGCATTGGGTAAAAATGGAATTGCCTCATTGCGTTATGATAAACGCATGATTGGTGAAAGCGTAGGTACTATTAAAGAAGAAAACCTGCATTTTGATGATTATGTTGATGATGCTATTGGTTTGATCAATTTACTGAAAGACGGCAACCGGTTTTCGAAAATAATTGTGCTTGGGCATAGCGAAGGTTCGCTGGTGGGTATACTGGCCTCAAACACAAGCGAAAATGTTAATGGATTCATTTCGGTAGCAGGCGCCGGCCGCCCGGCTGACGAATTATTAACAGAGCAAATGAAATCGCAACCGCAATATCTTGCCGACGCGTTTAAAAATATTATGGATTCACTGCGAAGGGGCAAGGTGCAAAAAAAGGTTGACCCCTCCTTATATTTTATCATCAGGCCCAGCATTCAAACTTATTTAATGAGCTGGTGTAGGTTCGATCCGCAACGAGAGATCAAAAAAATGAAGATACCCGTACTAATTATACAGGGAACAACCGACCTGCAGGTAACATTAGAAGATGCCGACAAATTAAAGAAGGGGAAATCAAGCGCAAACGAAATTATTATACGTGGCATGAACCACATACTTAAAGAAGCCCCGCCCGAGCGGGATAAAAACATCGCCACCTACAACCAACCAGATCTGCCTTTAAAACCCGAATTG
>CAISKH010000038.1 GCA_903885865.1 uncultured Mucilaginibacter sp. | reverse complement strand
GAGGAACGTTTAAGAAAACTGCTCGCCCGTATTTTGCAGCTGGAAGGTTACGAAGTATTGGAGGCCGCTACAGCCAAAGAGGGCCTGCGCCGGTTAGAAAACGAGGTGGTTGACGTAGTGATAAGCGATGTAAAACTGCCCGACATAAACGGAATAGAACTCACCAAAACCATTAAGGCAGGTTATCCAGCGGTTGAAATTATTGTGCTTACCGCTTACGGCACTATAAACGATGGGGTTACCGCCATTAAAAACGGGGCCTTTGATTATATTACCAAGGGCGATGATAACGAAAAAATAATACCCCTGGTAAGCAAGGCTATGGATAAGGCCATATTACAGCGCCGTGTGCTGGAGCTAGAGAGCAAGCTGAATTTAAAGTTTGGTTTTGAACGGATAATAGGTACATCGGCAGGCGTAACTGAGGCAATTAAACTTGCCCGGCGGGTAGCAGCTACCGATACCACCGTATTACTTTTGGGCGAAACCGGCACAGGTAAAGAAGTGTTTGCCGAAGCCATACACCAGGCCAGCCCGCGCAATACCAAACCCTTTGTTGCCATAAATTGCAGCGCTTTTAGCAAAGAGTTACTAGAGAGCGAACTATTCGGTCATAAAACAGGCTCGTTTACCGGGGCCACTAAAGATAAAAAGGGCTTGTTTGAAGAAGCCGACAACGGTACTATATTTTTAGATGAAATAGGCGAGCTTGACCAGGACCTGCAAGCCAAGTTATTACGCGTATTGGAATCGCAGCAGTTTATTAAGATAGGCGATACCAAAACCACGCAGGTAAGCGTGCGCATACTTGCGGCTACCAACCGCGATCTGCAGGAAGAAGCCGCTAAAGGCAATTTCCGGTCCGATTTGTTTTACCGCTTGTCGGTTTTCCAGATCACGCTGCCGCCTATACGCGACCGCAAAAAAGATATAGGCCCGCTGGCCACAAGCTTTATACAACTGTTTGCAGCCAAGGTAAACAAACAGATAACAGGCTATACCGATGATTTCCTGAAAAAGCTGGAAGCCTATAACTGGCCCGGCAACATACGCGAATTAAAGAATGTTATTGAACGGGCGGTGATACTATGCGATAGCAACGAACTGGATGCCTCGCTTTTACCCTACGAGTTTGCAGATGTCGCTGCTAAGACGAGTAACCCTGTCTCCGCGTTCGATCTTTCATCTATTGAAAAGCTGCATATACAGCGCGTACTTAACCATACCCATGGCAACCGCGCCGAAGCCGCACGGCTGTTAAATATCGGTGTTGCTACTTTGTACAGGAAGTTGAAGGAGTATGGGCTGGAGTGATTGCGGAAGTCGGAATGTGGATTGCGGAATGGGGGTGGCTAAAAGAAGGTGCTGTTACGCGTGAGTGTGTAACAGATATAACACGCGTAACAAGGTTTTGAGTTAACCTATTGAAAAATAACACTTTATAAAAACACGGTGTAACAGCATATGACAAGATGTTACGACGTATAAGTCAGGGTTTTTAGGTATGATTTATATGTTTATTATTGATAATCAAATAGTTGCAAATTTGACAATTTTATGTGTAAACCTGTTTTAGGACGAAAGACCTATTTATTGGTCTGGAATACCTGAACAACAAAGTTTCCCGCATTACGGTCCTCATAAGCTTGTATACCATTAAAAGTTAGTGCCGGCGTAGAAAGCTTGGGGTAGGCATCTACAAATGGCCAGTAATCGAGATAAATGGTGCCCAGGTTTACCCCGTTCAAAGCTAAATTAAAGTTATGCGCGGGGTTTGGTTCCGGCCCCAATTCAACATCAGCCATTCCGGCATGGTCCATTATATACAGACCGTTATAATTTTTAGATGCGGATGTATCAGAAACCGATGCATTCAATTGATATATACCCGCATTAAAAGTTTTGGTTACACCGTTATCGGTATATGAAATAGATACCACATCGTTTTTTGAAGAAACCAGGCTCTTACCATTTTGCCCAACGAGCTCGAAAAAAATTGGTTCAGGAGGGATGTCATGGTAACCAGGCTTATTGCAGGCGCTTATAGCCATTAATACTATTAAAAAGAAAGGGATAAATATTTTAGCCTTTTGTTTTTCATAAAAATTTATAAAACCTGTGTACGGGAATATATCCCGTGCACAGGTTGAATGTGTCTATTGCATTTGCAACAAATTAAGATTGGAGCCGGCTGAAATCGAAGATATTGCACTAACTGTCCTATCTTCAGTAACAGGTACACCATTAAAAGTTAGTGCCGGTGAAGAAAGTTTGGGGTAAGCTGCCTGGTACCCCCAGTAATCCAGGTAAATAACCCCTATATTCACTCCGTTTAAACTTAAATTAAAGGTATGCACCGGGTTCGGATCACGGGCACTTAAATCACTCATCTGGAACTTGTCCGTTATAAAAAGCCCGTTATATTTTGGCGATGCTGTAGTATCTGTTAATGAAGTTGGCAGCTTCACTATGCTTAAAGTAACGGTATGGGTTACATTATTATCGGAATAAGTGATTACGACATTGTCCTTTGGCGAATGGATCATACTTGCCCCCGTCTTATCAATAATAGTGAAGCTCATTTGTTCGGGAGGGGTATCATGGTAACCAGGCTTGTTACAGGCGCTTATAGCAAATAATGCTATAAAAAAGAAATGGGTAAAAGCTTTCACAGATTAAATTTACAATAAAGAACTTGAATTTTGGTAAGTTTCTAAATTCCACCACAAAAATCAGCGAAACCCTCAAATCACCCCAAAAATCAGCGGTCCAAACCATTTTGATAAAACCCTATCAAAATGATAGTTCATTTTTCTTGATATTTCCCTAAAAACGCCCTGTTTTTAAATTAATCCACTGCTTTTCAATTACTTATAATTTATTGGTTATTACTGGCACCCGCTTGGTATAGCGTTCCAAAATTAATCAACAAGGGTGCTGCAAAGCGCCAAAACAAGTTATGAAAAAACAGCTTGAAAAACCTTCATTAAAACACACCGTTGGCAACGCATTAATTATTGCGTTTTCCTGGCTTTTGGCTATAGGCATTGTTTATATCATCTATTTAAAGGTGAGTCTGTTATTTCATTAAAAATAGAATCTTAATCAATATGGCTATTATCATAATCATCGCTTATTCATTGTTCTTTATAACAATATGCCGGCTTTATTTAAAATCAGCTGATTTAATACGG
>CAISKH010000037.1 GCA_903885865.1 uncultured Mucilaginibacter sp. | reverse complement strand
TTGGCCGCAATGAAACCTTATGGTCATCATTTGTAATAAAAGGCACCCAACATAACATATTTTTCGGCGCGGATTCGGGATGGTTTCCAGAATTTCAGGAAATCGGCGATACATTTGGTCCTTTTGACCTTACCATATTGGAAATTGGCGCTTATGGCAAATACTGGCCCGATATACACATGGGCCCCGAACATGCAGCAAACGCGCACCTGGCCCTGAACGGCAAACTCATGATGCCCATACATTGGGGCACTTTTAACCTTGCCCTGCATGCCTGGTACGAGCCTATTGAAAAATTAGAACAATTTGCTAAAGAAAAACATATTGAATTATTTGTACCCCAGCCGGGCAAACCAACCGAAGTTAAATCTTATAATTCGGGCTGGTGGAGGAAGTATTTGTAATTAAAGATTGGATAATGAAGATTAAAGATTAGCCGCTTTGGAGACACCAATCTTCAATCTTTAATAACTAATCTTCCATAACCGGCTCTAACCAATTACCATCCTCTTTAATAATGCCTATTAGTTCATCCAGCGCGTTAGCAGAGTTAATATTTTTCTTTACCGCTTCTTTGCCGCGATAAAGGGTAACCTTATCGGTTCCCGAACCTACATAACCATAATCGGCATCGGCCATTTCGCCGGGGCCATTTACAATGCAGCCCATAATGCCGATTTTCAAGCCCTTTAAATGGCTGGTACGGCTGCGTATCATCTGCGTAGTTATCATTAGGTCGAACAAGGTGCGCCCGCAGCTCGGGCATGATATATATTCTGTTTTCGATATGCGCGAACGCGTTGCCTGCAAAATACCAAAGGCGGTTGAAGTGATAATTTTGGTATCAACCCCCGGCGCATCTATCCATATTCCATCGCCAAAACCATCTATTAGCAGGGCGCCTAAATCGGTAGCGGAGTATAGTTGCAGGTGAGTAGTAAGTGGTAAGTGGTGAGTGGTGATATTTCCACTTTCGGACTTTCCGACTTCCGGACTTCCGGACTCAAAAGAATAACTTCTTTTGATAATAACTGGCACGTCTAACCCCAACTCTCCCATTTTGAAGAAAAAGGAACGCTGATCAGCCATGCCGTGCAGGGCATCAGTTTCCAGGATAAAAACCAGTGAGTTGCTAAAGGGCAGCGAGCCAAACGCGTCCGAATCTATATCCGCAGGTTTTAACCTCACCAGGTTCAGGGTTGATGAACGGTCTGCATCGCCCACGTACTCCTTTAAAGTAAATACCGGGTGACAATTGGTTTTATCGCTTAGTTTTTGCCAGGTCGGGTAGTTATATAATTGCTTTAAGTTAGCCGGTAAAGTAAACGATGGCAATTCATCACCCAAATAAACAAAATCACCCGATTGCTCGGCCATATTATATTTGTCCAATAAGGGCGAATAGATGTAGCCCGCGTCGTTCAATACCGAAGCATCTTTTAAATTAGCTCCCGACAGATCAATTACTACACGGGGCACCATGCGGCCGCCAATAAAGGCGTTGGCTTCGTAGGTGTTGCGTTTTTTATACTCGTATGGGTCATACGTTATACGTTGTATGTTGTGCGTATCTTGATTCTTGGCTCTTGATTCTTGATTCCTCTTAACATACCGCTCCACCAACGCTATAGCCACCGGGGCCTCGGCTTCGGGTTCTTCGGTTAGTGATACGCGCACGGTATCGCCCAGGCCGTCCTCCAGTAAAGTGCCTATACCTACTGCCGATTTAATACGGCCATCCTCACCGTCGCCGGCTTCGGTAACGCCCAGGTGCAGCGGGTAATTCATGCCTTCGGCTACCATGGTTTCCACCAGCAGGCGGTAGGCTTGCACCATTACCTGCGGGTTGCTCGATTTCATAGAGATAACCAGATTATAATAATTCAGTGTTTCGCACATCCGCATAAACTCCATGGCCGATTCAACCATACCCCGCGGGGTATCGCCGTAACGGCTCATGATCCTATCGCTTAACGAGCCGTGGTTAGTGCCAATGCGCATGGCGGTGCCGTATTCCTTACATATTTTTACCAGCGGGGCAAATTTCTGGTAAATACGTTCCAGTTCGCCCTGGTATTGCAGGTCGGTATAATCAATCTGGTCGAATTTCTTTTTATCAGCATAGTTGCCGGGGTTAACCCGCACTTTCTCCACAATGCGCGCGGCAACTTCTGCGGCGTTGGGGGTGAAATGAATATCGGCAACCAATGGTGTGTTATATCCTCTTTGGCGCAATTGCTTTTTAATTTCAGCTAAATTATGCGCCTCTTTAATACTGGGCGCGGTAATGCGCACATACTCGCAGCCCGCGTTGATCATCCGGATAGACTGCTCAACCGTACCTATGGTATCCATGGTATCGGTAGTGGTCATGCTTTGTATGCGGATGGGGTTATTGCCGCCAATAGGTACATCGCCAATAAATACCTCGCGGGTTACAAAACGCGAGTACTCCGTTAAGGAGTTACAATAACGGCCGGGCAGTAATTTTATGGTTGGGGTGTGCATGCAGGGATATATTATTCCATTGCAAATTTACGAATTATGTTTGACGGAGAGCCGATTTGTTTTCTCTAAAATTCTATATCTAATAATCTTGCAC
>CAISKH010000036.1 GCA_903885865.1 uncultured Mucilaginibacter sp. | reverse complement strand
GGCTGGAGCCAGGAAGATGTAGCAAACCGTTTAGGGATCTCTATTCCTGCTTTTTCAAAAATTGAAACCGGCGTTACTGATATAAACTTATCACGATTAGAGCAGATAGCCGATATTTACGAAATTGATGTTGTGCAAATATTATCGATGGATGCCGAAGAAATTGAACAGCAGCCTTCTAATTTAAACATTATACAAAAAAAACTGCTTGACCGCGAAACAGAGATCGCTAATTTACAACGGAAAGTTATCTTACTTTACGAAGAACTTCGTAACATCAAAACATCTGTTTCGGTTTAATAAGGTAATTTTTTTGCTGGAAAAAATATTGGCCTTTTAAACAAATGCCCGGGTTCAGGTACATTCTATCCAGCCAATTGAGCGAGGGGTATTAAAACCCTGTTTTTCCGGGATCGTGCAGCATATCGCTCATTTCAATTATCTTTTCATCAATTTCTGATACGCATTTATCCATCATTTTTATACATTCCTGCTTATCAACCAGCCCTTCTTTTTCCAAATTCATTAAACCTTTAAGTGTTGCTATCGGGCCGCGTATCTGGTGCGATAAATAAGAGGAATATTCTGAAAGTTTTTTATTCTTGACCTGCAGATCCTTTGTTCGTTCGTCAATGATCTCTTCAAGGTGATGGTTAATACGGTCGAGGTTGTCTTTTTGCCTGGATATTTCATTATTCAGTTCCTGGAGCTGCGCATTGGTAGTTGCTTTACGTTTTACATTGCTGATTAATAAAGCTATAACGGTTAAAAATAAAACCGCCCCTACACTTCCAGACCAATATATCACACGGGCAATTGCATCATTCTTTTTTATTTCCTCAAGTTGTAAGCTACGTTTTTGCTCACCTATCAGAAAATTCAGCCTGGTTGAAACATTTGATTTATACCCCGCACTATCCGATTTATATATATCGATCAAAGAATTTAAAGCCTTCTCATAATGCTTTTGCTTTTTTTCCAATTCATATTCGTAATGTGTATAATCGTTAATATCTTTGCTATTTTTTATAAGCATGGCATAAGTTCTTCCTTCATCAAGGTATTTTCTTGCCTCGTTGTACTTACCTTCCGTTATATAAATATCGATCAACGTCATGTTAATAGTTGCGATGGATGAGTTCATATCCATTTTTTTTGCCCTGCTGTTGGCTTCCAACAACATGATTTTTGCCGTATCCAATTGATGCAAATTATAATAAATAACGCCAATATTTTCCAGGCATGGAACCAAAAATTCGGGGATTTTTAGTTCGGTAAACAATTGTTTGCTCTTATTATAATAGTCTAACGCAAGGCTATATTTGGTCTGTCTGTTAAAAATATTGCCCATATTTAAATACAGGGAAGCTATAAGTTGCCTATCATTATATTTTACCGCTATAGTTTGCGCAGACTTGAAATTCTCTAAAGCTTTCTCATAATCAACCAGCTGGTATAAATTGCCTATATTATTATATACCTTTGCTTCGCCGCGTTCATTATGCATATTTTTATACATTTCTAATGCCTTGTTATAGTGGTTGAAAGCGCTATCCTGCATGTTTGAATATGACTCGCCTATCCCTTTCTCACGGTAAGCTTCAGCCATACCGGGTAAGTAATTAAGTTTTATAGCCAGTTTTAGCGCTTTATCTGCATCGGCAATTGTTTCGTTAGGTTTAGTTAAATGATTTTTATACGCGCTTTTATTTAACGCGATAACTTTATCAGTATCATTATTATTATCATTTGCATAAACGGTAACTGCTAATAACAGGTAAAAAAGAATGGCGTAAATTTTCTTCATTGAAAAGTTATTACGGTTAATTATGGTGAAAGTTATAAATATTACGCTATATATTTTCTTTTCCGCAAAAAATGATTTTTTTTAATAAAAACTTTTTTTTGTTTTTCTTTGTAATTAACAAAACATAATTATATTTGCTTCGTATAAGTATTTGAATAT
>CAISKH010000035.1 GCA_903885865.1 uncultured Mucilaginibacter sp. | reverse complement strand
GTTTCTAATAAAAAGTCGTCGTCAAGAAAATTCTTCATTGCAGGGTTATGATTTTGTAGCCGACAATTATACTTTTTATATAATGGTTTACCAAGTTTAATGGCCTCGAAATGCTATAACGATTGCGGAACTTTATTCACCAATAATTCTGCTACCAACCCGCTTAAACTAACCGATGCGCAAGCGATAATATCATCCCCGGCGCCATAATAAATATATAGGGTATCATCAACTAAAACAGTGCCCGTAGGAAAACAAACATCGTCCACATCCCCGGCCAATTCATAATCCTGGTCGGGCTTAAGTAAGGGGTAAGGCAACCGGGCTATTTCTTTTTTCGGGTCATCCAGCTCAAATAATGCCGCACATGCGACATATTCATAACATCTGCCCACATTTTTTACGCCATGATAAATAACCAGCCAGCCATGCGTTGTTTCAACAGGCGGGCAGCCACCGCCAACATAATCAATTTCATGTTCATATTTGGGGGCAAGCAAAACATGCGCATCTAAATGCTGTAGGTAGTTTTTCCAATATTCCGCGGTCAGCTCATTCAGTCCGTTAACAGCAGCTATTTGTATATCAGGTTTTATGCGATGCAGAAAAGTGAGTTTTCCATTTATCCTGCGGGGAAAGAAAACCAGATCCTTATCCATCACAATGGTGTCAGCTCCGTTGTAATCGCCTCTATATCGTTCTATAAAGTCATTATTGCTTATAACAAGCTCATCAAATTCAGCATAAGTAATTTGAGGGACAATTATTCCATGTTTTTCAAAATGCTGCAAGTCGGTAGAAGTGGCTACCGCACCGAGGGCGTTAATGCCATCAAACGCGATATAGGACAGGTAATACACTTCACCGATCTTCACGATGCGAGGGTCTTCCATCCCATGCTTTTCATAATCAAATTGCGGAACAAGCAGTGGGACATCCAGCCGCTCAGCAACGGTTAGCGGCGTATCCAATTTACAATAACCAATAGTAGAAAAATTGCCCTTGCGTACCGCCCTGTAAAAAAGATGGATATTATCCCCTTCTCTAATTATTGCCGGATTTAATACGCCTTCATTTTCAAATTCCAGGTTGGTTTGTTCAAGAACTACACCTTCTTTTTTTACCGTTATCATTTAGCGTGGGGGGCGGGTAAATTAACTTGATTTTTTTGAGGTAACAACCACTACAATGCCGCCAATTAATAAAATACCACCCAGGTAGGGCGGCCAGCTAACGGTTTTTTCACGATTGGCCGAAAGTTGTAACGGGCCGGCATCTATTATTTTTTCTTTTTTGGTATAAGTAAAACTGGTCCAAATAATCATTATCGCGCCAACTACGATCAGTATAATTCCGATTAGTCTATTCATGGTTGTTATTTAACTATACAATAGAATATCGGGGAAATTGTTTAAAAAAAACTACCAGGAGGATGGGTGTAGTGATTCACAAAATAGTGAATCACATGAATCACCTGAATCACTTTTCGCTTATAAATTACTGTAATTCAGCATTTTAAGAAAATGGAGTGAATCACCCTGAATCAGTACAAATGCTTTATATAGGGTACTTTAAATAATTGCAAATAAATTATTTATGTGTTTTAAGCACTTATGGCGAAATTCGGCATGAATCACTTTTTTGAATCACCTTGAGTCGCTAATTTCAGTCATAGCAGGTTTTTTCGTGGGGGATCTGCGTACTAGTATGCAGGGCCCATTTACACGGAGCTTAGAAGGACAAAAGCTAAAATCCCTTTGCATATTTACCTCTATTATCCAAACAAGCTATAATACCCTGTATAACCCGTTTGGTTTCGTTAGGGTCTTTTATGCAGATGGAGATAACACCCGCTTCCTGGGCCGGATAATCATTCCCTCCGGGAAATATCGCATCGCCAATAAATATGATCTCCCTCTTTTTTATGCCTAAAATTCTCTTAAGTTTTTTAATACCGTAGCCTTTGTCAATACCGGGTTTAGTGATATCTATAGAGGTGGTGCCGCCTAAATTCACTGAAAATTCAGGTATGGTTTTACTTAACACGCTTTGTATCTTTTTTCGTTTTACAAAACCCGGGTCCCACTCCCTTTTTGCAGCCAGGGGCGCTTCCTGGCCCAATGCCGAAAAAGTGATCTGGCTGCCCCTATCCTCAATTTGTTCGCCCCACGTTTTTTCGGGTTTAAAACCCTGCTCTTCAACCGCCGCGTTTAGGGAAGTAATGATCTTTGTTTTTTCGCCGGGCGTAAGGTCTTCCGCGTACAGCATTTCCCAGCCCTTCTTATACGTATAAAACTTAGTGCCGCAGGTAGGCAAAATATATAAGTTTTTGAGCATTTTATTTGTTGGCAGGTGTACCAGCACCTGTTTTTCAAATTGTGGCCAGTCGCCGCCTGATATAATGGCCACTTTCACTACGTTTATGAGCGCTATAAAAACCTTAGCCATCTCGCTGTCAATTGCCGATTTACTTTCGGCTAATGTGCCGTCGAGGTCAAAAACTATAAGCTTTTTCATATATCCTTATTTCATTTTTTCCATAGCCGCGCTGTATTCCCCGCGCCTGGCGGCATTATCTAAACTTGCCCTTAAATACAACATTTGCTGAGCGGCTTTAACATTTTCATCTATTCCTTTCCATAGCTCCAAAGCGGGCTGTTGTATGGCCCTCGCAAACGAGAAAGTAAGCGCCCAGGGCAGCTTATCTTTAAACCTTACATGCATGGCGTTTAAATGCGCGGCGGCATCCGCGGCAGATTGACCGCCTGATAAAAAAGCCACACCCGGCACAGCTGCCGGTACCGATTCAAGCAAGCAATTTACCGTCGCATCTGCAGCTTCATCCACACTGTTCTGTTCGGGGCAATCTTTACCCGCTATAACCATGTTTGGTTTTAATAATAACCCATGCAGATTTACGCGCTGGGTTTCTAACTCAATAAACAATTTCCGGATAACTTTTTCGGTTACTTCGTAGCAGGTTTTTAAGGTATGTCCGCCATCCATTAACACTTCGGGCTCAACGATGGGTACTAAACCTGCTTCCTGGCATAAGGCGGCATAACGCGCCAAAGCATGTACATTTGCTTCTATACACCCATCGGTAGGGATGCCATAACCAATGGTAATTACTGCGCGCCATTTGGCAAAACGCGCGCCTAAAGTATAATATTTTTCAAGGCGGCCACGCAGCCCGTCTAAACCTTCCGTTATTTTTTCGTTAGGGAAGCCTGCCATATTTACCGCGCCTTCATCTACCTTAATTCCGGGGATAATGCCTGCTTGTTTCAATATATCAACAAATAATACTCCGTTATTTGTAGCCTGGTAAATGGTTTCATCAAACAATATGGTCCCGCTAATGCATGAACCTAAGTTGGGGGTAGTAACTATCAGTTCGCGATATTTACGGCGATATTCAACAGTTTGCGGTATACCAACCTCCGCGAAGCGTTTATTGCAGGTTGGCAGGCTCTCATCCATGGCAAGCAGGCCCTTATCTCCGGCCATAAGCGCTGCTACCGTTTGTTTAAGTGCTTCTATATTCATTAGTTCATCAACAAGTATTTTTGCGAATTGTGTTTATGATTTTTAGCAAATCTAAGTTATAAAAAAAGGGCTAGCCCATTGGCCAGCCCCATTTTTTAAAGTTTAAAATTTATAGAATTAGTTCCCTCTTCCGCGGCTAGGCCTAATAGCATCCAATTCGTCCATTGTCCAAGCTTTTGTCCTTCCGGCATTAGCGTCTCTTATCGCTTTTACATCTTCGGGCAAAACTATGCTTCCCTTGTTTCCAAAGTCGCTGCGTATATAACTTAATACCGAGGCGATGTACTCATCATCGTTACCACCCAGTGCAGGCATAGCATCAGGGTAAACGGTTCCCCTTATAGGTCCGCCTAAGCCATGCAGTAATACCCTGATCAGTTTATCAGGGAAGCGGCCATTTACATCAATGTTCCCGGCCAATGCTGGCGCGGTTGAAGTTGTCCCGCCTATTATTACACCTTTGCCATCAGCGCCATGGCAGGTAAAGCAAAGCTGTTTAAATATTACAGAACCCTGTGTAACCAACTTATTGCCCATTGTACTCAACAAAGCCTGCCTCCTCGCTTGCTCGGCCTTAGCTTTAGCTTTATTTTCAAAGGAGGTTTGCGAATAAGCCAGCATGGGGTCATTTGGATAATTTTTTATCAAATCAGCAATTATTTGTTTTGATTTATCTGATTTTACAAAGCGCATGGTCAGTTCCAGTTGGAAACGAACGTCAGCACTTGGGTCATTTCCCATTTTCTCCAGCATATCAATAGCATGGCTATCCTTTTTCATAAAGTCTTCGCCTATCCAAACGGTAGTTTTACGTACTTCGGCATCCCCGTCTTTTAAAGCTTTGCCAAATGTTTCCACATCCATCGCGTCCATGCCATTTAGGGTCCACAATGCATGGATGCGTGCCAATTGCCCGCCGCCGGCGGCTAAGGTTTTTAACGCAGGCACAACCGATTTATCATCTCTAAGCACTAATAATTTTTGGGCGTTATCTCTTGTCCATCCATTTAAGCTATTTAAATGGTCGACCAACTGCGCGCTTGTTTCTTCCAGCATGTGGGGCGGTTTAAATGATGGTTTATAAGCATCATTAACCAGACGGTAGATACGGCCCCGGCCAACATTCATTTGAAGGTGTTTTTGCTGGATCTTAGGGCGCAGGTAACTGTCGGCTTTGGTCCACTCGCTTTCCTGGATAATACCATGGTACATATCCACAATATACATACAGCCATCAGGGCCGGTAATGGTATTAACCGGCCTGAAGTTCAGATCGGTAGAAGCTATAAACTCCGATTTATCGTAAGCATTTCTTAAAGTGATCTTGCCATTAGTGTTGGTTACTTTCGCTCTGCGGATCAGCCTTCCTACGGGTTCGCAAATAAACAGGTCGCCCCGCAACTCAGTGGGCAGCTTATCGCCTCTGAAAACAGACTGGCCACAGCTCGCTGTAAAGTGGTTCAGCGTACTATCGGGAAAGCGTAACCTATGTAAGCCACCCTGTACGTCGGGCGTAGTTACAATGGGCCATACTGCGTTAAATTCATCATCATATTGATCTCTGAAATCAAGTGCGCCATAATGCAGGTTTTGCTGGAAATCCAATGCCGGAACTTCGCTGCCCGCCGATGAGTAAATGGTGCGGCCATAATCATCATTAGCCAAACCCCATTGCGGCGGTGCGCCTTCAACTAAGGTGTCGGGGATAACTTTATCGCCCTTAACGGCATAACGTACAGGATCATAAGTTAAATATAAACGGTTGTCCAAATTCCATATCAAACCGCTTTTCTGGTGCTCCAGGTTATTGGTGTTAACGCCATTGTTTTCATAGGCAAGCCAGTGTTTATCAGCTACGCCGTCGCCGTTGGTATCCTGGTAACAATATACACTGTTTGACCAGGTTTGACTAATCAGTAAACGGCCATGATCAAGCGGCTGCAACGTTCTTGGCAAAACCAGGTTATCAGCAAAAACGGTCATTTTATCCATTACGCCATCGCCGTTGGTATCCTGCAGTAATTTTATCTTACAGGTGGCGTTATGTTCGCCGGTACCGTTAACATCCAGCATGTAGGTATTTAATTCGGCAACATACATTTTTCCGTCGCCATCCCAGGCAATAGCAACCGGCTGGCTCACCATTGGTTCGCTCGCTACCAGTTGCAGGTGATAACCTGCCGGCACATAAATATGCTTCATTTCCTCTTCCGGAGATTTTGGGGTTGGGTCGGGATGCATATCAACAATTATCCTGCCCGATGCGTCCCTTTGCACCGGGTATTGCGTAACGTATTTTTGTGTTACTTTACAGGTATAAAATAAAACCGCGGAAGCGCAGATAATACCTAAAAGCCGTTTGTGATTATTTTTCATTTAGTTTTATTGGGGTTTAATATTTAATGCTTATTATTATTACAGTTGCATTTTTTTAATGCCGGCAGCATACTGAATACCACCTAAAAGATGTTGCAAGAACAGAGGGTCGGACCAGGATTCGTCGGTATGGCCAAATTCTGTATAGAACGCCCTTCCGCCATCAAAATCGTGCCACCATGCCATTGGATGATAGGGTCCCATTTTCAGGTTTTCATTTTGCGGAGTATAGGTAATGGTCGATTCGTCAATCGTTATCAATACGTGAACATCTTTTGGCAAAGCTTTAAAGTGATAGTATTCATCAACCCTTTTCCAAACATGAGGCAAACCCTTGGTTGCTATGGTGTTAGTATCTACTACATTTAAAGTAGCCATTTGGGGGGTTGGATGCCCTTTAAAATAAGCACCCGCCAAATCGCCATACCATTGCCAGTCGTAATTAGCATCAGTAGCCGCGTGTATGCCTACATAACCCCCTCCGGCTTCAATATATCTTTTAAATGCCGCTTTCTCATCGTCAGTGGGAATATTATCAGACGTTGTGCTTACGAATATTACGGCAGCATATTTTTTTAAAGTAGCATCGTTAAAATCGGCCGGGTCGCCGCTGAAATCAGCGCCAATACGGTTTTGGCCCATCAGTTTTAAGATAGCTGTAGTGGCCAGGGGAATTGAATTGTGCTGAAAACCTCTTGCGCCATTTTTTCCTACCCCAATTTTGGTATATATCAATACCGTGGGCCTTCTTTGGGCCTGAGCAGATACCTGGCATATTGGTAGTGTGATCATAGCCAGAAGCACTACGCAAATGAATAAAAAGTTAGTTTTAATTTGATCTCTCATTTATATTTGTTTATTGGTTCAATTATTTCAATGATAAACTTATGTTGCCGTTTTTTAAATATCGGCTCTCACGCAAACTAATATTATTTAGATACCATCTTCTTTCTGCCCATGGCATACTCAATTCCACCTAATAAATGTTGCAAATAAAGCGGCTCAACGTATGATTCATCTGTGTGGCCTAATTCTGTATAAAATGCTCTTCCGCCATCAAAATCATGGTACCACGCCATAGGATGGTTAGGGCCCATTTTCATTTTTGCTGCTTCGGCATCATCCTTATATTTAATGCTTGATTCCTCAAAGTTTAGTAATATATGAAGGTCTTTTGCCACATATTTAAAATGATACCATTCATCTTTTCTATCCCATTTGGTCGGAAGCATCCTAGTAGCAATTGTATTCGGGTCAACTACATCTAACGTAGCCATTTGCTGCGCGGGATGTGCTTTAAAATAAGCCCCCGATAAATCGCCATACCACTGCCAGTTATATTCAGCATCGGTAGCCGCGTGTATGCCAACATAACCACCGCCATGTTCTATGTAATTTTTTAAGGCTGCTTTCGAAGCATCCTTTTTAAAGAAATCGCCGGTTGTACTTAAAAATATTATTGCTGAATATTGTTTCAAGTTTTCATCTGTAAACTTATTCTCATTAACTGTAGAATCAACACCAAAGTTGTTTTCAGCACCTAATTTTTGAATTGCTGCTATACCCGCTTTAATCGACGCGTGATGATAACCTGCAGTTTTACAATATACCAATACTTTATAGTTCTTCTTTGCCGACGTTTTATGAGAGGCTGAGCATGCGCCTAATAAGATAACAAAAGCACAGAGTACTAAAAAGCCAATTAAACGATTTGATTTAATTAAATTTCTCATGAATCATAATTGGTTAATAGTCGGTTTAACGGTTAGGCGCGGTGCAATAACACCGGCATTTATATAGCGTAAATAACAAAGGCAGTATAAAATATACTGCCCTTATTGTTTCAATTTCTACTTAAGCGATAAAATATACTCTACCATCTTTTTAACATCCGCAGGCGCTATAGCAGGGTGCGGCGCCATAGGAGTTTGCCCCCATACGCCACTACCGCCGGCAATAACTTTTTTGCTCAATAGCTCATAATTTCCTTCGGATGCCGGGTATTTTTTTGCTACATCAATATAAGCAGGGCCAACCACTTTTATATCTAATTTATGGCAGGTAAGGCAATCGTTTTTTGAAAGCAGTTGTTTACCTTCTTCAATATCAGCAGCGCTTGGTTTTTTTGCGGGTGCAGGCGTAACCGCAGTTTTTTTAACCGTGGTTTTAGTTGATTTTTTAACAACGGTAGTTTGTGCAAACGAGTAATTAACCGATAGCATAGCGATAATAAAGCCTGTTAAGATGATAGTCCTCTTCATGATGGTATTATATGTTTGTTTTTAATTATTGGTTTATAATGCGATTATACGACTTATTATTATAAAAGAAGTTTAAAAATGCCTTAACGTCTATTCCTTTTTTTACAATAGCAACGAAACAAAGTTAATTAATATGGTTTCAAAATCAATAGCTGTATCTACCTGAAAAATTAAACCTGCGGATTGCGCTTTCACGGGCAGATGGTATAAGGGTTATGAAAATTGCCTCAAAATGCGTTTTTACACTTCGATGACGGCTTTTTTGATTTTTAGAGTTCGATTTTCAGTTTTTAAAAATCATGTCTCGCTTGTTTTTGTAGTACAATTGTTACTTAAAATATTGCATTTAGGGCTCAAACAATCGATTGTTTATTAAAAATAGTGCATTTTCCACTTTGATATAAATAGTCACACACTTGTTATAATAGGCCGCAGTAATTACCCTCTTAATTTACTTAGATTTGTTAAACAGTAATATAAACCAACGCCAAAAACCAATTTTCAAGTAATACAATGAAAAAATTCTATAAGATCACAATTATCCTTGTTATAGGTATATGCAGTTTTTGCTTTTTGTATTCAAAAGCGCAAAAAACCGTTAGCAGCAACAACAGCAATTACGCCTTGTCTTCAGACACCGCTAAAACGCCCGATCCGCTTGCCCCCGATTACAATAAAGCGCCATTGCAACCCTGGGAAAATAAATTTGCCGATTTTACTTTTCACACCTATATTAAGGATGGGCATACGCTGCCCTACCGCTTGCATCAACCCGAATTAAAAAAGGGGAAGAAATATCCTTTAGTTATATTTTTTCATGGCGCGGGCGAGCGCGGGTTGGATAACCGAATACAATTTTTACGATTCGCGCCAACAGTTGTTTTCTGGGAAAAATATCCTTGTTATGTTATAGCCCCGGGATGCCCTGCTGTGCCCAAGGGTGGTAAAAATGCGGAGGGTGTTTGGGTTGATAATCCTTTTGGCGCACAAACAGGTACTATGAAGGAGCAACCAACGTGGCCGATGGCATTGGCGATGGAAGCAATAGACAAAGTTATTGCCGAAAACAAAATTGACCCTAAACGTATTTATGTAACCGGCCTTTCGATGGGCGGTTTTGCCACCTGGGAAATATTGCAGCGCGAAGGCAAGCTTTTTGCAGCAGCTGTACCTATTTGCGGCGGTGCCGACCTGGCTTACGCTGACAAATTAACTAAAATACCTATATGGGTATTTCACGGCGACGCAGATAAAACTGTGCCGGTAACCCGCTCACGCAACATGGTTGCCGCTATAACCAAGGCGGGCGGCAATCCAAAATATACAGAATATCCGGGCGTGGGCCATGACGCCTGGGGGCGCACTTATTCAAACCCCGAAGTTTGGGACTGGCTGTTTGCCCAGGTAAAAAAATAGCGCGCTTTTAATATAAATTTGATTCTACCCTTGTTAACGACTTACTCCGAAAATAAATATGAAAAAGAATTTTTACCTGCTTCTGTCCGTCCTGGTTACCTGCGTAACCGTTAATGCCGCCGCTGTAAAAGGTACTATAGCTATAATTTATGATCAGCATAACAACAGCGCTGTTTTTACGGCTTCGGAAATGAAGAAGGATCTGCAAAGCGCGGGCTATATAGTAAATCAATCGGCAAAGAAACGTATCATTTTAACCTTACGTGATACCAAAGAAGCTGCGGGCTTTACATTGCCTGAATCAGAGTCGCAGGGGTATTCAGTCCGTAAAAAAGGAGCCGATTGGTATATCATCGGTTTCGATAACCAGGGAATAATTAACGGCGGATTGGATGTAGCTGAAAATATTAAGCTTAATGGCCTGGCTGCTGTAACGGATATTGATAAAAAGCCCTTCATCATAAACCGGGGCATAAAATTCAATATTCCATTAGACGCCCGCACCCCAAGCTATACCGATAACGGCGACGCCGGGCAAAAAAACATCGCCAATATGTGGGATATGAGTTTCTGGCACGAGTTTTTGGATGAAATGGCGCGCGACCGTTATAATATCATCTCCATATGGAGTTTGCAGCCGTTTCCTACAATGGTGCAGGTTCCCGAATATCCCAATGCTTCGCTTAGTGATGTAAAGAAAACTACCGTGCGTATCTTCCCCACTTCGGATGGCGTGGATATGTCAACTCCCAATAGCCTTGCGCACATGGTCAATTTAAAAAAAATGACCATTGCCCAAAAAATAAAATTCTGGCAGGAGGTGATGCAATATGCACATGACAGGGGCATTGATTTTTACCTGTTTACCTGGAACGTATTTATAAATGGCCTGGAAAATTCGGGTTATGGTTTTACGGATAAAATGAGCGACGAAAAAACAAAAGATTATATCAGGAAAGCTACACGCACCTTAATAAAAACTTATCCGCTTCTAAAAGGAATTGGCGTTACCTCCGGCGAAAACATGCAGCGCCAAACCGAGGACGCAAAAGAGAAATATATGTATGAAACCTACGGCCTGGGCATAAATGATGCCTTAGCCGATGACCCCAACCGAACCTTTAAACTAATACACCGCACCCACCAAACCGATGTGAACATTATAAAAAATAATTTCGCAGGACTGAACCCGCGTTGCCCGCTCGAATTCAGTTTTAAATATTCGGTGGCACATATGTATTCGGCAACCGCGCCGAAATATATTTATGAGCAAAAGTTCCTGGATGGCATTGGCGATTCGCGTTATTTTTATACAGTACGTGAAGACTCATGGTATAACCTGCGCGGTGGCAGCGACCCCGATTTCACAAGGGAATACATCAAAAATATGCCCAAATACCACAACCATTTAGAAGGATTTTATATGGGCCCGGATGGTTATATATGGGGACGCGAATACATCAGCAAAACACCTTCAACACCGCGCCAGCTTGTTATAAAAAAACGCTGGTACAGCTTTCAACTCATAGGGAAACTGGCTTATGACCCTGCTATCCCCAACTCGCATTTTGCAAAAGAATTAAGAGCGCGTTTCCCCGAAGCCGATCCGCAAAAAATACAGTCGGCCTGGGCCAAAGCATCGCAAATTATGCCGGTTATAAACCGCTTTCATAACCAGAAATCACAAAATGATTATGAGTGGTACCCCGAAGCCTGCACCAGCTTTTACGGATTCATGACCATTGATAAATTCATTAACCGCGGCCCGCAAAACGGCGAGGGTTTAATAGGCATACCTGCTTACGGCAATGCTTTATTAAACAGCCAACCTGTTACCGGCACCACCCCGCCACAAGTTGCGGAGAACCTGCAAAATTTAGGTGATGAGGCTTTGGTATTAATAAAAGGCATGAATGCCGGTAAGGACAACGAACTGCAACAAACCATAAATGATATTAGAGCGATGGCCTATTTGGGGCAGTATTATTCTAAGAAAATATTGGGGGCCACCAATAAATACCTTTCAGACAAAGCCACCGGTGAAACCGCGAAAATAAAATATAAAAATACAGCGATAGAAAACCTGCAAACAGCCAGCCTGAAATGGAAACAATATGCCGCACAGGTAAGTGCATCCTATATTCCACAGTATTTGTCGCGGTTGCATATTATGGTTGATGTGAAAGCCGAACAAACCGATGTGGACAAGGAAGTTACCCAATTAAAAAATGCGCCGTTAGAAATGGCCCCACCCGTGCCCAAACCTTTGCAACAACTCGAAGTTGTGTTTTTTAAAAACGCTAACTATTATTTCTGGCATTTGCCTAATTTGGGTATGGTGAATGATTTTAACTGGTCGGGATATAAATACATCGTATTAGATGTTTACGCAACTACAGCTCAAAAATTTGATTTTATAATTCATACCGATAGGGATACGCTTTCTAAAAAAGGTATTCAAGCCCAACCAAATACGTGGACCAAAATTGCTATACCACTTAGTTTATATAAAAATCAGCTTGCGACTAAATACAAAGCATCAGGCAATCCCGCCGAATATTTGAATGATGTAAAAGGCCTGGGGATGTATATGGAAACCCCTGTTGGTTACCCGCTGATTGAAACGCGGGCCATTAGTTTGGTTAATGATGCGGGAGACGCGGTTGTGATGCAATAATCACGTCATGCGGCATAACTTTGCGTCAGCATTTTTGCTATGCCCGGAACATAGCCAAAGTTGCCGTCAATATGGTATCTTTTATTTATGTCCACTGTCATATTTTTCGTTGATGGCGCTCATTATTTGATAATTGTCAGACCAGTAAATTTGTTAAACAAATAGCATAAAACTTAGCTATTAGTGCTTTTTTGATGATCTTAAAATCAATATCATGTTAGGCGAATTAAATGAAAAGCAAATTGAAGACCTGTTAAGCCAACAGGTTACAGGCAGGCTGGCTTGTTACGCTAATGAGCAGCTTTATATCGTGCCTATAAATTATGTGTATAAAGACGCTCATATTTATGGCCACTCGGCGTCTGGAAAAAAAATTGAAATGATGCGTAAGAACCCCGACGTATGTTTTGAGGTGGATAAGATTGAAAGTATATTTAATTGGCAAAGCGTTATAGCCTGGGGCAGGTTTGAAGAAATAACCGCTCCTGATGAACAACAACAGGTTATGCAACATATAATTCATCGTATCATGCCGTTGTCCCAAAACCCGCTTGATCATCCGTCACATGGGATAGCGGAAAAAGAAGAGGATATTGGCTGCAAAGTTGAACTGATGGTGTATAAAATCGCGATAACGAAGAGAACCGGCCGCTTTGAACGCAGCTAATTTTGAAACTAAATGTTGTTTAATATCATGTTTTGATATGTCCATCATCATTATAACTAATGTCACATTGTATTAATATTGTATCACTATGAGCCAGATAAATATAAAGCATATTGCCAACCTTAACAATGATTGTTTAAGGGGCCTCGAATTTTACAAACAGGAACTTGGTATACTACAAGAGCGTTTAGACGAGATTACGTCTAAAAATACCGCCGATGAAGTAACCCAACAAATTGAACATTTTCAAAACCAGTTTTTAATACATCAAAATTACTTCGACGAATTAAAGCACCTTATACATAGTAATGATGAAAAAATAGAAGTACAGGTATTACAAAACGGAGTATTTATTAATGAAAATACAGCGGTTGAACACGAAAATATTCAACAGCAGTATTTTAATGAAGAAAAGATGTTCAATGATCTGAGGCACGAGTTTAACCGGTTTGCGGCTAAATGGATGTAATGAACGCCAAAATCAAATCTTAAAGAGTTATTTCTTTATAAGCCTGCTTTAACCTTTTAAATTTTAACGACAGGTATACCCGGAATAAGCCGGAGATAACGAAAGAGATCCCGGTCCAGAGGATCAATGTTTCAATCCCAAATCCCGGATAAAGCAATACCAATAATGCTAATAGAACTATTGCTATCCCTGCGGTTATTAACCACCTCCAGTCTCCAAACCCATACGATCTCATGTGTATTGCGTTTCCAACAGCCACAATTCCTCTGAAAAGAATCCAGGCTCCGATAATCAGGGGTAAGATCACCATTGTAATCAAAGGATAGTTTAAAAGATATCCTCCAATAATTAAATCTATTACTCCCGCGGCCAGCAACCATCCCCATCCTTTGATTGATTCATAATTTTTTAGAGAGAAGATGATCTCGAAACAACCGGAACCAATCATTCCAATAGCTATTGCCCAACAAAGCGCAAAGAATGATTGAAAGGGAGAGACAATGATCCATATGCCCATACCTAAAAGTACCAGCCCCGCAAATAATACTAACCACCAATGATTGATCATATTACGAACCGGGTTGAGCGTTAAAGTTTTCATTAAAGTATTTATTTGTATAACAAATTTGCGGGCTTAAAACAACTTATTCCATGATCTTAATCAGCTGAAATAATGATATATATCAACCTATTTTTTTTT
>CAISKH010000034.1 GCA_903885865.1 uncultured Mucilaginibacter sp. | reverse complement strand
GGAAATTATGGAACGGTGGCACCAACCGCACATTTTTATGGGGCGACCCCGAATACGTACGCCGTTTTGCCGAAAGCACCCATTTATATAATAGCAGCGCTTACGAGGTATACGAGCCGCTGGCAACCAAGATGGAATCGCAGGCACATGATATGAAGCCGTTCGACCTGCTGAAACCTGAATATCAATATTATAATTACGAGTTTGAGCGTTACTGGAACTTTTTCCAGATGTTCGGGCTGATAGGTTATGACCCGCATACGCCAACCGATACCTGGGATAAAGAATTCGAGCACCGTTTTGGCGCTAAAACCGCGCCTATCGTAGAATCGGCATTGCATGAGGCAAGCTGGGTTATGCCACGTATAATCGGATCATGCTATCCTTACAGCTTCTTCCCTACCACCAGCGCGTGGCCCGAAAAACAACGGCTTGGCGACCTGCCCCTGTATGCAAAAGCCGAGGGCAGCGACCTGCAGCAATTTGCCAGCTATGACCAGGAGGCACAGGTGCTTTTAGGTACTTTAGAAACCGCTAAAACGCTGCCGTCAACCAGCAGCAGGTGGCTGCAGGACCTTTCGGAAAGTATTCTTAAAAAAGTTGATGTCGCCGAAAAAACCATCGGCACAAAAAATAATAAAGAGTTTAATTCAACTATGGTCGATTTGAAAATGTTGGCCAACCTCGCACTGTATCATTCGCGCAGGGGTGGGGCGGCGGTTAGCTATTGTTTGTTTCTGCGTACGCAGGATGTAACGGCGCTTGATGAGGCCATTGCCTGGGAACAAAAGGCCACCGATGCCTGGCAGCAAATGGTAAATGCCGCAGGCGATATGTATGCCGACCCGATATTAATAGGCAGCAAGAACCTTTCGGGCCATTGGAAAGATGAACTGGCCGCCTTAAACAAAGGTTTGGATAAGCTGAAAGAGCAACGCAAAAACTTTATGCCAAACGGCCCCGTTAAACCGGCGCCGCGTTACAAACCCGCTACTGATGCGGATAACGGCAAATATTTTACCATCAGCCATACACAGGTAACTTCCGCGCCGGTGGGTAAACCTATTACTATTACCGTAAAAGTAAGCGCCCCGGCAGGCTTAAAATGGGTGCGCCTCACTTATCGCGCTGTTGACCAATACAAAGATTTCCAGTCGCTGCAAATGACGCCAACGGGTCAAAAGGATATGTACCAAGCTACAATCCCCGCCGACCAGGTAAACCCGACATGGGATTTGATGTATTTGCTGGAGTTTATGGATAACAACAATAAAGGTTTTATATACCCCGACCTGAATAAAGAAACGCCTTATGTAGTTGTTAAGCTGGAGAGGTAGAGATTAGAGATTAGAGATTGGGTCTGGCGCTTCACACGTGGTACACGAGCCCCAGCGGGGTCCAGGTTTGTGTTTATGCCGTAGTTCCTTGCCATGTATTCTACCCAAACGCATAACTTTGCTGAATAAATGTAGTCATTAACCTCCTTTACCAACCATCTAATTGATAGGAGATTTTTCACTCATTCAACTATTCAGTTGTTCTACTATCAAATTTTTCTTTGATAGTTTCTGCTTGGTTTTTGGTTTCGCGTATTATACCATCTTCATGATTAGGGGGTGAATAGATTGTATATAGCTTTAAGTCTTCTTCATCTGACGTATTTATAACGTTGTGTTTTGCACCTGCAGGAACTATAACCGCATCCCCATCCTTAACCTCATATTCATTACCATCAATAATACATTTACCCTTTCCACTTTCAAAACGGAAGAATTGATCATTTTTTTCATGAGTTTCCATGCCAATTTCTTCTTTTGGCAAAAGGCTCATTAATACAATTTGGCTGTATTTTGCAGTATATAAAACTTTACGAAAGTTGCTATTTTCCAAGGTTTTCTTTTTTACATTAGTTTTGAATCCGTGCATGATATTAATTTCTATTTAAGTTTCTGCATAACATAACAAGTGATTGCTGTTTAAGTTTGTTTATTGAAGATATCTAATCTTTTTCAGCTTGGTCAGTAATAAATACCCCCAATACTGGCGCGAGGTGCAGCGCAAGCCAAAAGCCTGGCGTACTCGGGGCACTAACTAAACTGTGCACTCCGTCCATAACGTGGTTTATTTTGGCGAAAACACCTTAACATGTGCGCTTGGTAACAGGAGGCTCCGGCGGTTCCAAGGGGGTCTATATCTATTTCTCTATAAACACAGGGCTCCATAGGAGCCTTTGATTGTTTAGTATTACCTGTTAGCCCCATAGGGGCTCCCTGTTTATAGAAAACATAAGGCCTAATTTAGGCTCCATAGGAGCCCCCTAAAAATGGAATAGTTATATTTGCATTTAAATACTAACCATGACCGACCCCGCCATCATTCCCGAACTATACGTTATAGGCGCAGGCCCCGGCGACCCGGAGCTGATAACGGTTAAAGCCTATAAAGTTTTACAAAGGGCTCCTGTGGTGCTTTATGATAATTTAGCCAACAAACAATTGCTTGACCTTACCCCCGAAGATTGCGATCGCATTTACGTAGGCAAACAGCCATACGGCAGCTATACTCCGCAGGAAGAGATACATGAAATGATAAAACATTTCGCGTTTACCAAAGGCATGGTGGTACGGCTAAAGGGCGGCGATCCGTTTATATTCGGCAGGGGGTTTGAGGAGATATTATATGCGCGCGGGCAGGGTATTAAAACTCATTTTATACCCGGCATTACCAGTATGCAGGCTGCAGGTTTCGGCGATATCCCGCTTACCCACCGGGCCATAAGCGAAGGGATATGGGTAATAACCGGCACCAAAAAAGACGGCACCCTATCTGCCGACCTTGACCTGGCCATGCAAAGCAACTCAACCGTTGTAATTTATATGGGGATGAAGCAACTGGATACTATTGCCGCCACGTATATAAAAGCGGGTAACGGCGATATGCCGGCGGCCATTATTCAGCACGCTTCATTGCCGCATCAAAAATCGGTTAAAGGGCTGGTCAAAGATCTCCCCGCGCTGGCCGAAAGCAAAAAGCTCACTTTCCCGTCTATCATCATTATAGGGCCGGTGGTTGATCTGCCCGCTTAGAAATTTTTTAACCCGATACGGTGATTGGTATAATCGAGCAGGTATTCATTGCTCAGAAAAAAGTTGATGCTAAAAATAGTTCTGGTACGGCAGATCATTGCAAGGGGTTACAATACAGTCAAAAAACCCATAAATAACCTTGTTTATACAATGTACGCACAAATATAGAAAAATGCAATTTTTCAATTG
>CAISKH010000033.1 GCA_903885865.1 uncultured Mucilaginibacter sp. | reverse complement strand
GCCGGCCTTGGTGCTGCCGGCCTTGGTGCTGCCGGCCTTGGTGCTGCCGGCCTTGGTGCTGCCGGCCTTGGTGCTGCCGGCCTTGGTGCTGCCGGCCCTGCTACTACATCAATAGGCCAAAAAAAACCGCCCATAGTGAGCGGTTTTTTTTTGGTCTATCGGCGGGACTACATATACTCGTATCCGTTGACCCCGGCCCATGAGGTATCACCCCACGGGTCATAAGCCATCGACAACGCGCGTTGCTCGCCGCGCGTTGTGCGCTTCGGCAATAGGTTAGGAGGAGCAGACCAAGCATAGGTGTTAGATAACCACAGGCCACCCCATTTAATCCCTGCGCGTTCGTTAATGGTAACCGTTCGACCTAGACTGTCCATTAGGACAAATTTGTTACTAATACCAATTTGATTACCTATCATGTCCTGCAATGCCGGATTGAAAATGAGGTCAGGGTTTTTTGCCAGTAATGGAGTCAGGAACCGCGCTGCATAGTGGTGAGTATCTGACATTGTAGTATCGTCATTGTTGCCGGTATGCAAGATGCCATTATGCATAAACTGTAAATCTATGCCATGTCTTTTGTAATCAAGCACCGGGTACGGATGACAATTAGCAAGATCGGTATAACCGTGGGTTCTCATGCGAAGATGCCACGCGCACTCACGCCCGGCGATGTATTGATGATAAAACAATATCAATTCGCCTTCATGTTTTGGTAAAGCTTTTTTTACAATCAAGCGGCCTTTGCCATTGGTATACATAACGCCTACACCGTCAGGGTTGTAAAGATAGAAGTCTGCAAGCCAGTCATCACTTAAAGCTGGTAAGTTTTTTGGTTGTTTGATTAACAAGCACATTATGCGGCCTCTTTAGATGTTAAGGTTGCGGGTTTGTTTTTCGGTTGTTTGGGCAGCGCGTAACCATCTAATCGACCGTGGAGTAGCGTCAGTAGGTGGCGTGAGTTGCGCTTGTTCTCTGGTTTGTCCATATAATCTATGAATGCGGCCGTAGTGAGATTGTTGGCACTAGTATCGCGTGAGAAGAACCAGCATAGTCTGGCAAACTCAAGGCAGGCCATTACTGTGGTGTATTTCAGCGATCCCTTGAATAACCTGAATTCAACGGTACGCGGATTATAAAAATTCAGGGCCTCGTAGCGTGACGAGTTTAGATTGCGCAGCTTTTCGCTGTCATCGGCCCGGCACATGGCACCGCGCAGCCAGTGCTTATTTTCCGCCTTATTCTTTATTTCAGCGAAACCAGTAGATTCCCTACGCGCTATAGCGTGGATTAATTTTGCATTTTCAGGAGCGTTTATGAATAACACCAATTTCGCTGCATGGTATAGCGTCATGGTTGATTTACATACGTGAACATGAAGTCCACATGTGCTAGTGTCGTGCGATTTTGCGCCACGCAAAGGCTTAGAAAATAAACTTTTCAGCATAGCCTCATGCATATCTAGGCCTGTGTAGGCCGTAACAATCTCGAACCCGTTATCAAGTGAGCCATCATTTTCGCATAATGCGTATCTGCTGCCATCTTCGGTGCGGCCTATGCGACCTATTACAGTTTCCGCTAGTTCCGATCGGCGCACGCCGGCGCACTCAAGCTCTAGTTCCAATCCCAACATTACTCGCGGTTTTTCTTTGTCGAATTTGGGGGAGTAAAGATAGCCCAATTTACGACTACTAGAATGGTAATCACCTATATATTCGCTACCACCATCGGCGGTATTCCCCTCGCGGTCGTAACCGTCACGGTCGTAACCGTCGGCGTTGTAACCGTCACCATCGTAACCGTCACCATCGTAACCGTCACCATCGTAACCGTCGGCGTTGTAACCATAACGATCATACCCGGCAGCGTTGAAACCATCTTCGTCGAAGCCATCAGCGTTGAAACCATCACGATCACGCCCATCTTCGTCGAAGCCATCAGCGTCGAAACCATCACGATCACGCCCATCTTCGTCGAAACCGTCACCATCGTAACCGTCGGCGTTGAAACCGTCGGCGTTGAAACCATCTTCGTCGAAGCCGTCGGCGTTGAAGCCGTCGGCGTTGAAACCATCTTCGTCGAAGCCGTCGGCGTTGAAGCCATCAGAGTCGAAGCCATCAGCGTTGAAGCCGTTTGCGCTAGGTGTTTGTAGTGTTAACATTGTGCATACCCCCTGATTATTAGAATTGCCACTGTGGCGCACGATACCGCGCCTAGTATCAATATGGCATTGATGATGCGGTTAAAAAAAAGATTTGAGTCAAATCGTACTTTCTGTATTTTCATGTTAAAACACCCCTAATAAAATAAACAATGGGCTGCAAACGCGCCTAAAATTGCGCCGCTAACGCAAACGCCCAAAACATCTTTAATAATAAATTCCTTCCAAAATGTTGTTTTTTCGTTTTCCATTTTTATATCCTTTTTTTGTGTGCATGGCGGGATTGCCAAGCCTCCATACTACGCCTTTTCTATATCTCGTAAAACATTATTTTGCAGGATGTAAATAGTTACTGAATAGTTAAACGGCGCGGGGAAAAAAGTGTACTATAATCATGCTGTTAGTTGATATAGTTATAATAGTTATTATAATTTAGGTATTATTGAATGTGATTAGTGTAAATGATTATCATTCTCAATTAGATTCTGCACACGCTTTCAGCTCTTTAAAAGTGCCCGCTATTTTGACGATTCTAACTATCTTGGCAAATTTTCATCACGCCCCCCTCAACGCTCTGAAAACAACCCTGCACACTAACCCCCCACCCGCCTATGACTATCACGACTATATATAGTCCGCCACTCAACCACCCATGACTATCACGACTATATGATGCAACGCAACATATCGCATTGCAATAAACCATGTTGCAACGCAATATGTTGCAGCGCAATAAACCATGTTGCAGTGCGGGATTTTCTGCCCACAAAATCGACTTTTGATTGACCCCCCCACACCCACACAACATTTTTTATTAAAACGAAAACTGCAACACACTTTTTTGCACCTGCGTACCCCACAGGGTTTTCAGCTTATTCCCCGGAAAAATTTTTATGGAATCAAAAACAGGTTAGTAACCACTAACTTGCTTTTTCCTCTTGTATGTATTACTTTTCATTTATGGCCCCTGTTAAAAAGGTGTGAAAATGACTGATGACCTCTATGTTGACGAATCCCCTACCGCTGAAGTCGCCCCCACAGAAGCAACGGATGTATCCACCGATGTTGCGCCGGTTGACGCTGTTCAAACCTCCACGGTTGCGATCCCAGCGGTTGCGCCTGCGGCCCCATTGACCCCTGCTTTTGGTGATGCCTTCAATACCTTCCTGAATGAACTGGAAGGACAGATGGATAAAATGGAAATGGCTACGGCGATTTTTCACTTTTCCGTGATTAAGCAAAAAATCAGGGAAATGATCGCTAAAGCTAGGGCGGCGCTCTAAACCATGAAGTTCTACAATATGGGTGACTCCATCTTCACTCTTAATATAGAGCCAGTAGAACTGAAAGCCACGGAAGAAGAATTGCGCCTGCTCTATGATGCGGCCTATAAAGGGCTGCGTGGGGATTCCTTGGCTATAAAAATGGGCTATCTGCCCGTAGCCTTCAAAATGCTGCGTGAAGTTGACCCTATGATTGAAGTCATCATCCTGCGCGCCCATGCCGACTGTGAAGAAGCGGTGAGCGACGGGATACTGAACAACGCTATCGTCAACAATGACCTCAAGGCGCAGATTCACCTGTCCACGCACCGCTTCGGCTATATGGCTGCCAAGCCGGTGGAAGGCGAGCATCAGGACATACGCATCATCATTGAGAACTCGCTGCCCGACCCCAAGCTCAACACTGATCCTGCCCCGAAACCATCCACCGATACGGCTAACAATCAATAGCCATGCTGCGTGTCACTCTGCCGGTACTCCACTCCGGGCAACTGGCCCTGTTCAACCAGCAGCAGCGCCTCAACGTGCCGCGCTGCGGGCGGCGGTGGGGCAAGACTCGCTTCCTCGAGTATCTGGCGGGTAAAAAGGCCAGTAATGGCGGTTCGGTGGGCATCTTCGCGCCGGAGCACAAGCAACTGGCGGAACCGTGGGATCACCTGCGCGACATGCTCGACCCCATCGTTCGCTCAGCCAACCGCAACGACGGCACTATCAAGCTGATCGGCAACGGCAAGATCGACTTCTGGACATTGAACGACAATGAACTGGCGGGGCGCGGGCGGGAATACGACTTGGTGCTGGTGGATGAAGCGGCGTTCACCAAATCGCCGCAGATGAAGGAGGAAATCTGGTTCAAGTCCATCAAGCCTACCATGCTCACCACCCGCGGCATCGCGTGGGTATTCTCGACCCCATCGGGGGTTGACCCCGACAATTTCTTCTACTCGGCGTGTAACGATGACACGATGGGGTTCAAGTCCTTCCACGCACCGACGAGCAGCAACCCCTTCGTGCCGCTGGATGAACTGGAGCGCGAGCGCGAGCGCAACCATCCGGCGGTGTTCAGGCAGGAGTATCTGGCGGAGTTCGTGGACTGGTCGGGGGTAGCGTTCTTCTCCGCGGATAAAATGCTGGTAGGCGGTCAGCCGGTGCCCTACCCTGCCCGGTGCGACGCGGTGTATGCTGTCATGGACTGCGCGGTGAAGGGGGGAAAGGAACACGACTCCACCGCCACGGTGTATTTCGCGTACTCCGAGCACGCGGAACATCCGCTCACCATATTGGACTATGATGCCATCAACATAGATGGGGCGCTGCTTGAGAAATGGGTGCCGAGCGTGTTCTCGCGGCTGGAAGAATTAACCGTCATGTGTAAAGCGCGTAGCGGCGTGGCAGGTACGTTCATCGAGGATACGGCGGCGGGGAGCATCCTGCTGCAACAAGGACTCAACCGGGGGTGGAACATTCACGCAATAGATAGTAAGCTGACTCAAGCCGGGAAGGATGAACGGGCCATCAGCGTGAGCGGCTACTATCATCAGGAGAAACTGAAGATTAGCGATTATGCCTACAATAAGCTGTTGAACCTGAAAGGCAGCACGCGCAACCACCTGTTGACTCAGCTTGCCAACTTCCGCATTGGTGATAAAGAAGCCAACAAACGAGCGGATGACATTCTGGATTGTGTAGTCTATGGAATCGCCATAGGCGTGGGCAATAAATTGGGGTATTAAACTATGTCTGACGTAACCGTAAGTGGTACTGTTCTTACTTCCCAATTAATGCAATTACTGGCGGCGAACGCTATTGAACCGGGGACTCAGGCCGGGTATCAGATTTGCAAGATCATATGGGAATTTCATCCGTTAGCGGGCAAATTGGTGGAAAAGCCCATCGTGCTGGCGCTCTCCAAAGAACGCTTCATCAATGTGGATACGCAGCCTAAAGACATGCTTACAATGGCGTTCCAGAAAGAATGGGACTCCTTGGAGGCTACCAATCATATCCGTGATGTAACCTTCCTGAAACGCGTATATGGTGTGGCGGCTATCGTATATGGCGCAGAGGATATACCCACTGACCAGCCCATTGATCCGTGGAAGCTACCTGACTTGCGGTTATATTTTAACCAATTAGACCCGTTGAATCTGGCGGGGTCTGTCATAACCAACCAGAACCCCAACGCGCCGGACTTTCAAAAGCCCAAGAATTACATTACCGCCGCGGGTCAGCCCTATCACCCAAGCCGCAGCGTGGTGGTGTTCCACAACACGCCTATTTATTTATCCTATCAGCCTTCCGGCTTTGGCTATACCGGGCGCTCTATATTCCAGCGGGCGCTCTACCCTCTCAAATCCTTCGTGCAATCTATGATTACCGATGACATGGTGACAATGAAGGCCGGGCTATTAATCATCAAACAGAAGGCGGCGGGTTCCATAGTGAACCGCCTCATGCAGACTGCGGCGGGCATCAAACGAACCTACTTGCAGCAAGGCACTACGGGCAACGTATTGAGTATTGATCTGGAAGAAGAAATAGAGTCCATTGACCTTCGTAATACCGATACCGCCATGACCACGGCGCGGGATAATATCATCGCCAACATCGCGGCGGCATCAGATGTGCCTGCCATGCTCATAAAGGATGAAGCCTTCACCAACGGATTTGGGGAGGGAACCGAGGATTCCAAGGCTATTGTGCAGTATATCGAGGGTATTCGCGCCGATATGAGGCCTTTATATGAGTTTTTTGACAATATTGTGCAGCATCGGGCATGGAATAAGGGGTTTTTTGAGTCAGTTCAGGCTGCTTACCCTGATAAATATGGAAAAATGACCTATGAACAGGCTTTTTACCAGTGGCGCGACGCGTTCAAACCCTCATGGCAGAGCCTCATGGAAGAACCATTGTCCGAGAAAGTCAAGGTGGATGAAATTAAATTGAAGGGAATCACCGAAGTTCTGCGGACAGTTTTACCCATTATGGATGGCCCCAACCGTGGGCGGGCAGTCGAATGGGCGCAAGACAATCTGGCGGAAATGCCCGATACATTCAAAAGCGACCTTAACCTTGATATTGAAGAAATCATGGATTACGAACTTCCGGTGCCTCTCACCGCTCCCACTGAGCCGCCTAGCAAAACGTAAAATGACTTTTTACGAAACGCTTACGGCGGCAATTAACGATTTTATTAAATATGGCTTTGACAGTCCTGATCGGCTCGAATATTGGTCGAAAAAGCTGCGAAATACGCTGGTAAATTCATTAATTGACGAAAATTCGTTGAAAAATGCCGTTGAGAAGGCATTAAATACTGCTTATCACCGGCTGGTTACCAAAGGTAAGCTGGTAAATAAATATGTGGACAGGTTCACTATAGACCGATTGAAGCCCAAAATGCAGGAAGAATTACAGCGCCGCATCATGGTGAGCGCCAGATTAATCGAATTAAACAGAAATGAAACTGTTAATACTGTATTAAAACGATTTTCCGGGTGGGCTTCCAGCATCCCTGAAGGCGGCTCCAAAGCGGTGGATAAACTGGAAGAAAAGAAGGCTATCCGCAAATCTATCGTTAAAATACCTTACGAGCAGCGGAGGGTTATAATAGACCAGACGCATAAACTGATAGCCAATATCAACGATATAGTGGCTATTGATAAAGGAGCCATAGCCGCGGAATGGAACTCCCACTGGCGTGAATCAGGCTATGATTACCGGGAAGATCATAAGGAACGAAGCGACAAAATTTATCTTGTTCGCGGCAGTTGGGCAGTTGATAAGGGGTACGTTAAACCGGCGGACGGCTACACAGATGAAATAACATCCCCCGGAGAAGAAGTTTATTGCCGATGCTTCTATCGGTACATTTATACCTTGCAAAAATTGCCTGAAGAAATGCTTACCACAAAGGGCAAAACAGCTATACAATCGGGAAAAACCCAATAGGGGCGCATATGCCTTTTGAATCAGAAACCCAAAGACGCGCCATGTACGCAGCCGCCGCAGGGAAAAGCACCCTTGGCATACCCCATTCCGTGGGTGAGAAGTTCATTAAACATGGTGAAGATGCTATTCCACCAGAACCTACCCCCCTTAGCACCCCCGCCATTGACGGCCTCCTAGAAACCGTTAAAAAAATAAACGATGAAGCCCCGGACAGAAAGGCGGCAGGAATAATGCTTTTGACTTCGGATAATGAAACCCTCCTTTTGCGCCGGGCGCAAAGCTGTGACTTCCCCGGGACTTTTACCATTCCCGGCGGGCATCAGGAAGAAGATGAAACGCTGGAAGAATGTGCTCGCCGTGAAACCTTGGAAGAAACGGGGTTTAATTATGAAGGCCCATTGGAATTACTCCGCGATGATGGGCATTTCACCACCTATATTGCCCGCGCTATTGAGAAATTTGACGTAACAATTTGTGATGAATCAACAGGTTATGTATGGAGCCATCCGGATGAATCACCCCGGCCCTTGCATCCCGCGCTTGAAGTAACTTTCCGCATTGCCGGGGCTAAAACCGAACATGATATTGCTGAACTGATGCGGGAAGGGTTAATGCCTAGCCCCCAGATATATGCCAATATTTGCCTTTTGGCTATTCGGATTACCGGCACCGGGCTGGCTTTCCGCTCAAGTATTGGGGAGCATGTCTGGCGCGATCCGTCACTTTATCTGAATGAGGACTTTTTGAAACGCTGCAACGGCTTAACCGTTGTGATGGATCACCCTGAAACTGCTGTTTTGGACTCCAAAGAGTTCAAAAATAGGGCTATTGGTAGTATTATGCTTCCATATATTCAGGGCGACGAGGTTTGGGGGATAGCAAAACTTTACGATCAGGAGTCGGTTGACGAGATTCTTGAGGGTGAAATTAGCACTTCCCCATCAGTAGTATTTGACAATGCTGCTGGAAACATTACACTAACAACTGAGAATGGCGATCCGCTCTTGATTGAAGGTGTACCCTTTCTTTTGGATCACATTGCTATTGTTACAAAGGCTAGGGGGTCAAAAGGCGTATGGGACAAAGGCGGCGAAGCTGCTGGCGTTTTATTAAACAACCAAGAGGTATCTGATATGACTGACAACACCAATACGCCCGCGGCAGATGCCCACGGTGAAAAACTCGACGCTATCCTGTCTGCTGTTGGCACTCTTGCCACCCGCGTAGATAGCATGGAAAAAAATCTCCCCGCACCTCCTCTCGTCACTGCTGCCGACAAAAAGCGTAAAGACGCTGCCGGTGGTAAAGAAGAACTGCCTGCTGGCGAAATTAAGCCTGATGACGATGATGATGACGACACCAAAAAAGATGATGACGTCAAAAAAGATGAAGAAGAAGAAGAAATGGCAGCTAAAAAAGCTGATGACGAAGCTGCGATGTATGCAGATTGCCAAGCCAAGGCTGATAGCGTTTTAGCTTCCTTCGGTAAATCCGCTTCCCGCCCCCTGCAAGGTGAAACCTTAATGTCTTATCGCAAACGCCTGTTGCGCGGTTTGCAAGGCTATTCCGATAGCTATAAAGGCATCAATCTTGGTTCCATTAAAGATGAAGCCTTGCTGTCCTTGGCGGAAAAGCAAATTTTTGCAGATGCCTATGCTATGGCAAAAGCACCGCAAATGTTTGCCGCTGATCAACTGGTGGAAATCCACGAAAAAGATCGGGCCGGGCGCACTATCACTAAATTCCGTGGCTCCATGTCGGCATGGCTGGATGATTTCAAAGTACCGGCATTGCGCGTCAAAGAATTTCACCTTTCCAACAATCAACGCTAAAGGATAAGCCATGACTGCTCAAATCTCATTGAACCCTATGGCTACAACCAACGCTGGTGGTCTGTTTACGACCAACACGGCTGGTTATACCCAAGGCGATGCACAAGACGACCCCGCAATTCGATTCGCGCTGGCCGGTGGTGTTCTAAGCACCGCCGCAACTACTCCTATTTGGGGCGGTATCCCCATTGAAGAACTTATCCCTACCGCGCAAGTTGGTGCTCAAGGGCAAGTTCAACCGGGTACAGATGTTATAGGGTCATCCATTCTTCAGGCTGTATCATTGGCTACTTCCACAGGCATTTGCGTATTTAACCAAGCCTTCGCCGGGATTACGACTCCGCAATCCACAGTACCTTTGTATTCCCCCGGCATGTCCGTGAATTTCTACCGTTTTGGTAGCGGAGCGCGGATTCCATTGCGCCTTGATCCCGCTTTGGTATCGCTGGAAGGTGAAATCATCAATACCCAATTAACTTGGGATTTCACTGCCAACTGGTTGACTACTTTTGATGGTACAAATGCTTTTCCCGTAAAAGTTCTGCGTGTTAGCACAACGGGCAATAAGTCTGTTAGCTATAGCTCAGATACGGGTAATGCTAATTGGATTACTACCGAAATTATGGCACTTTGCCTACTTTCAGGCTATTCGGCTTAATCGGTAACTAACCTAAAAAAAGGACACATATTATGTCAGGCTTCGCTCCCTCGTTTGTTACGGTAAATCCTCACCTGATGTTGCCAGAACTGATTATGCAATACAGTTTGGCTTCAGGTGCCTTCACAACCCTTGCCACTGAAAACCCCATGCCTCGCCTTGGTGAAGCTGACCTATATGTATATGCCAAAAAGGTTCAGTTGACCACACAGGTGACGGCTAATCAGTCGCAACAAAATCAGTTGCCTAGCGCTTCTGTCATCCCGAGCATGATTAGCACAGCGACTTATCGCTTGCAAACCCGCGCTCAGTACGACAATTTTGATGAGGCCGCTACCGGGGCTTGGGGTTATGCTCTGCCCCAAGCAATGCGGCTGGCTGCTCGTCAAGGTATCGCACAACAACTGCGTAATGCTCTGTTGTACGGCTATAACCCTGCCAATGGCGAAGGCTTGCTGAATACCTCCGGTGCTACTGCTGCTGTTCTGGGCGCGGATACCAACGGTAATTTGGGCTATTCCACATGGGATAGCGGTCAACTGGCTCAGTATCTCCTGAATATGATCGGCGCGTTGAAAGTTCGCACCCTGCAAATTGGACAGCCTTTACGCTTGGTGTTTTTGGCCCCTCAACGCTTCATTAGCCAAATTTCCTACTCTGGCGTAGTTTCACTGACCCAATTCCAGCGTATCGGAGCCGGTGTTGAAACTGCCGCTGGTTTGGTGGAAACAGTGGCTTCTTGGGCGGGTGGCGATGATGTATCCTTCGCTGCCGATGATACTTTGATTGGTCAGGGTTCTGGTGGTACAGATGCAGTTCTGTTGATTGCTCCTGAACTGAAAATTCCCAAAGCCAATACCAACATCAACACCAACATATTTGCGACTCTCACCCCAAATATGACGGCGACCTCGTTGATGCTGACTGATGTATCTGCGCCTACCGAAATCCCAACGCCTATTGCCGACGGCGGGATTACTACACTTTACACCCTCCGCTCTACTAGCGGATGGGGTATTCGTCCTGAAGCACTTACAATTTTAAGTGCTTCATATTAAAAAGCACTGAATAAAAAGCCCCGCTTCGGTGGGGCTTTTTTGTACTCCGTGTGATGCCGGGGTTAGATTCAATGAGGGGGCCGGGGGCTTAAAAAACCCCGCATCATCGGTTCCCTCACCCGATTAAGGGGAAAAACATGAAACTTTATGTGGCAAATTGCAGTAAGCAGGAATTTCACTTCACCTATATGCTGTTGGAAAATCCACGCCCTTTCGCGCATCATATCCGCGCCGGAGCGCAAATGCTGATTAATGGTTCCAATGATGAAATTGATCACATCATTAAACAGCATGAGATTTATGGCATGACGGAAATAGGTAAAATCGGCAGGGGCTTTGGTGGCCTTGCCTATTCTCTCGGCAAACCCATCAGTATTGATGGTATTGAGCATGGGCTGGAGTTACGCGATCAGGAAATGATTGATCGGGCATTGGAAGCCCGTAAAGTAACTGCCGTTGCTGCCGATCAAATCCTTTCCAATAAGGCGCAGGAAATGGGGCTGAAACAAAAAGCGGGTCTTGAAGTGGAAGTGCTAGAAGAAAAGAAAAATGCAGGGGATAATGAGCCTAAGTTTGAGCAGACAATCGAAGTAGTCCGCGAAGGCATTACCCCCAAAGGGCGAGGACGGCCTAGAAAGCATTAAAGGAGCGTTATGGCAGACCCCATTGTTTCCCCCCCAACATTAACGGGCTTTATTACTTGGTCGCGGGCAGTAATGGGACTGACCTCCATCGTTATCGCTGATAATGATGTGGGATATGCTTATGCCTATCAGGTATCCCTTGATATGGTGCCCACGGATTTTTCAGCTACGCTGCCCGACATTTATACGCTGACGGTGTATAACATGGCGGGCAGCAATCTGCTCCAATGGCAACAGGACTACCCCGGGCAGACCTTTTTCGTTGATGCCAGAGCCGCCTATGGCATCAATAACTTTGTGGCAGGGGTAATCAATGCCGCATCCGATACGACCACCAGCGAAGCCCTATCAGTCGGCAAAGGGCTTCAAAATCTCGATCTTATCTCTTTGCAAGCCATTAAAAATCCCTATGGGCGGCAAGCCGTCGCCTTCATGCAATCTTTAGGGACGCTCTGGGGGCTTTCCTAATGAGCCTCACGCTGCATTTGGGAGTTTTTGACGTACCTGAACCCGAAGGAAAAACAACGGGTGAAGTGGGCATGGAACTGGAAGAAAAATACGGGTTATTTTCAGAATTTTACAAAAATAATGAAAATAAAATAGCCCTATATCTTGAGGATAGCGTTGCCGATGCTGTCGCTTCGGCAGTATCAGGCAATCCCATACCCGACCCTTTTGGTGACGCTACAGGGCTTATAGATAAGCGCTTCAAGGAATTTATAAGTCTGCAAGAAGTGGAAGGCTTAGGCATCCCCGGCGTACCTACTAAGGCTGCACTGGCTGGTCTGACCTTGCGTACTAGAAGCGGCAAGCGTATTCGAGGCGTTAAAAAAGGTCAAAAGTATAAGCAGATCAGGGGTGATCGTCGGCCTAGCTTTATTTATTCAGGCGTATTGGAAGCTTCACTCAAAAGTTGGGTTGATTAATGAGTACCGTCGAGGAAAGTTCGGGCGCTAAGCCCCAATTAGCTTCTGGCTTGGCAGAAGGCGTAAATACGCTTTCAGGCAATCAGGAGATAACTTTTACCCTATATGCCAAGCTTATTTTGCCTCTTGATGGCTATGTTTTTTGGGTAAATGCTTCATTATTAACCGATTCCGCGCTCTATAATGCTTCGCAATATGACCGGCTGGAATATGATAATTACCCGCTTGGCGTCCCCGCCCGGCAAATTACGGTACAAGGCTCATTTCATCTGTCCACAGAACTGCTCCAATTAGAGGACAGAACCCCGGCGCATAACCATGTGATTTTTACTTCCCTGAGCGCGATTCAGGATTTTAATTTAATCAGCCCCCAGTTCATGTATATAGCGACCTATGAAGAAACGCGGTTCGCTTTTATACGCAGGGATAATTTCTATAAGCAAGCTGACCTGTATCATTATCGCGGTGATGCTTTGTATTCGGTAATGGATACACAAGTTATTGATTCCATGACAGGTTTTGATACTACCAGCGTCATAGTTTCAAATAGCTTACCCATTTGGCTGACATTAAATGCTCTTTTTCCGCTGTATCCTTCATTTCTGGTAGGGCAGAATTTGCCCCCACCTTATGCTTCTGTCCATATAGAACCATCGGATACGACAGCTTTGGGGCAGTTCCCCATAGTCAACAATATAATCCCCGGTTCCGGCCCGCCTGTGCAGTCCAGTTCTAACCAACTGGTGAGCGATACGGTTAAAATAACCATCTACGGCATACGCAATAATGAGGCTATAAATTTTGCCAATTATGTGTTTCAATACAGCATGAATACGGATAATATCGGCATAATGAATATGCCTGTTATTCGGGATGAAAAGCTGACTCAGACTGAATTGGGTATTATCGCTATGAAAAAGGTGATTATCTTCAAAGTTAGCTATTACCAGAACACGGTTAACAATGTAGTCCAAAAATACATTACTTCAGCATTTATGAGCACTACCCCGTAACTTAACATCAATGTCCAAAAAAAAGGAATACCAAAATGGCTATCACTTCAAATCCCGCAATTATTAATGGCGCTCTTATCACCGGGCAGGGCATCCATTCCGTACTCAATGTTTCCGCGGCAACCGTAGTCAAGGCGATGCGAGGCCGCATTGTTAAAGTCAATGTGAATACCGCCGGTTCTACAGTAGGCTTGATTTATGACCATACGACCACTTCAGGTGTAGGTGCAGCTAATCTGGTAGGTACTATCCCCGATGTAGTAGGCACTTATGCGTTTGACTTCCCATGCGGCGTTGGCATCGTTGTGGTGCCCGGTACAGACCAAGTTGTTTCTGTCAGCTATAATTAATTAGGGGACTATTATGCCCAATATTGTCAATGTAGTAGTTTCCCAACAGGTAGCAAGTGCGCCTTCCACGCTGCAAAGAACTGGCGCGTTTGTAACTCAGGGGGGCACCACGCTAACCGCGGGGAGTACCGCCCTCTTAACCCAAATGAGCGATTTGACTGCTATTCTTTCCAGTCCTATCGCTACAACTTCTCTGGTGTGGAATACAGGCGTAGTTACTGTAACTCTGGCTTCGCCGCATGGTATCCCCCTTACGGATACTCTTTTAGGAATTATTTCTGGCGTAACGCCAACGGCATACAACGGTACATTCACCATTACTTCCACTGGTACTAATACCTTCACTTATGCTTTGGTTTCCAGCCCCGGAACAGCTACCATTCAAGGAACATACGTTACAGAATCAGAACAAGATTTGGTCGCTATGGCGACTACTTATTTTGCACAAGGAACAGGTAACGCAGTTTATGTGCTGGAATTAGGCATTGGTACTGCGGCGCAGGGGGTAACTGCATTAGCAGCATATATGGCTAACCCCACAATTCCGTTCTATTCATACTGTGTTACCACAGAAGTGTCGGCGGATTCTACGATGCCCGCGCTGGTATTGGCTAATTCTTCGCCAACATCGAAAGTGTATTTCTTCATAAGCGTTCAAGATATTACAACGCCGATGAACGCCGATTCATATGGGCCATATGAAGGCAACAAAGCAGCGGTTATTGTTTATGAAGCTTTATCTGCGCCTGTAACTCAGTGGTCAGCAGCGGCGGTTATGGCGCAAACTCTGAACTATAATCCTGCGGCTAACAATCTGGCTTCACCGCTTGAATACACTTTTGTATATGGGGTTATCCCCCCTGTTCTGACCAATGCACAGCAAACCACACTGGCGGCTATAGGCGTGAACTGGATTGGTACTGGAGCGCAAGGGCAAATCAGCACAACATTGATTGAGAATGGTGAGTGCATGGATTTACACCCCTTCAATTACTGGTATTCAACGGATTGGGTGAACATCAATGCCGCTATTGCTTTATCCGCTGCGATCATCAACGGCAGCAATACACCTACTAATCCGTTGTATTACAACCAAGCGGGCATTAATTCCTTGCAGCAAGTAGCACAAGCGTTGATGAATAATGGCATATCTTTTGGGCTTATTTTATCACCTTGCACTGTAAACGCTATTTCGTTTGTGAGTTATATAGCACAGCATCCGAGCGATTATGCAGCGGGTATCTACAATGGATTAAGCGTTACTTTCGTACCGTTGAGAGGCTTTAACTCCATTACTATCTACTTAACCGCGTCCAACATTCCCGTTTAAGGAGAATAAATAATGGCTACTCCACATATTGTACAAGGCACACTCAATCGGCTACTCGCAAGTGTAGTGTATTCAGACTTCGGTAGTTTGAATGTTACCTCCCCCTACTTAGCTAAAGAAGCTATCAGCATTGGCTTTGAGGGGGAATTGTCGCAACTGATCGGAACCTTAACCGGAGCCGTAACCAGTCCTGAGCCGTATATTTTCGCTAACGTAACAATGCACTTGCTTCGCACACAAGCACTTGCCGATGCGTATAAGGCTCAAATTGAAACTAACACCACTATGGGGTCGGTTGCTATTTACCCCGATAACACAGTGCTGTCACCCTTTCAGTTTAATAACTGCGTTTTGTCAAATATTCAGGAAGTGACTTTCGACGGTACACAGGCGGGGCTGATTATTCGCTTACGCGGTGTTTACTTAATTAACTCAACCATGTGGGCGGTTGCATAAAGGATAAAAAGTGAAAATTGACCGGAATCTGAATCTCGTGATGCCGATTCAGACGGCTAAAAATGGAGTGGTGTATATTCATTCAGTTTCTATTAGCCGCGCTGTTTTTGAGCAGTTTTACTTGGAACTTGGTAAGGTATTCAGCCAATGCTTTGATAGCGTGAATCAGGCGCATTTGGTTTTATCCGCGCCGCAATTAGCCTATCCCGCGTTGAAATCCATAGCTACCAAAGCGGGTAATTGGGATGGTACTGGTGGTGTTAAGTTCGGATTGGTGAATGAAATTATCCGTTTGACCAATGTTCTTGTAAGTGGTGAAAAAGGGTGGGAGTCGATACCCTTTGATACAGCGGTAAAACGCGGCGTGCTGGATGAAGATGACGAAGCTGAATTACTCAGTAGCCTCGTTTTTTTTATTGCAATCTCCAAGGTTGCTCCGAAGGATTTGAAAAATTCTTTCTTGGAGATGGCAGGAGCATTAAGAAATTGGGTGCTTTCATCCTTGGATGCTACGGGTTACATGAATGGTTTGCCGACATTGAACAAAAAAGAGCCTACTGGAAAGAAGGCCAAGGAATCCTCGGTAATATCCTAGACTCTCTCAGCAATGAATGGTTTGAGGAATTTGTGCGAGAGCATGGCGGCAAATGGACAGACGCTCAAGAATATCGTAACCGTCATTTAATCCGCGCCATCAATAATAGATCATTTTTTTAACTCGATAAAGGTATGATATGGCTACAAAATCCATTATCGAAATAGATTTATTAGACGAGAAGTTCCAAGCTTTCAATGAGCAGATGCTTAAACTCCAAAGCATCCTTGAAGCTATGCCGGGGCAATGGAAGAACATAGCTAAGGAAATAAAAGAAGCTGAAAAAGCTGAAGCCAAAGCTGCATCCAAAGAAGATAAAAACCACAAAGCCAAATCCAAGCGCCAAAAAGATTTTAATAAAGAAGCTGAAAAAGCTGCATCCAAAGAAGATAAAAACAACAAAGCCGAATCCAAGCGCGGAAAAGATTTTAATAAAGTGCTTGTTGATAGGCATGTAGGGCTTGTCAATGTAGCAAAAATCACCACACGAATAGCTAAAGATATGGCGGATACCGCCATATCCGCAGCCAAATGGCTAACGCTTGGCGCAATCGGTAGCGGGTTTGGCTTGGGGGCTTTAGCCGAAGCGGTAAGTTCTGATCGCCGCGCCGCGCAAGGACTTGGTATCACTACCGGACAATACCGTTCTGCTCAAATTTATGGTGAACGCTATTTTGATGTTAATAGCCTTCTAGGTAATTTAGCCGATATTCAAAGTGATATTAGAAAGCAGCCTATTCTTGCGCGGATAGGTGTCAAGGAAAGTAAAGGCAAAAATGCGGCTGAACTTTTGCCGGAAGTCGTTACTCAGCTAAGGGGCATATATCAAAAATACCACGGTCAGCAAGCCATCATTGAAGCTACAGGCGCTACTCAGCTTGCACAATTTGAGGATATACGAAGGCTTGGAAATCTGACCGAGGAAGAATTTAAGCTGTTCATTGATAATCTTCATAGAGGCAATGACGCATTTAAGACACTAGATGAATTAGATCAGGCATGGCAAACCTTTAAGCAAAATCTGCAAGTTGCAGGTAAAAGTATTGAACTGACTCTTATAACAGGACTAAATGATTTAACAGGGCCATTAGGTGATTTGGCTATAGCTATAGGAGTGGCTATAAAAGCCTTCCTTAAAAACCCCCACTTAAAAGAATGGATAGCCTCTTTTGGCGAAGGCATTAAATCCTTCGCTGATTATTTAAGTGGTGATGACTTTAAGAATACACTGGACGCTTTTCTTAACGCTGTGGCTGATGTAGCTGAGGCTGTAGGTGATGCAGCTAAATGGATAGCAGACATTACCGGATATAAAACAAAAAGACAGAAAGAAAAAGAAAAGCACTTTGAGGACTTTGCTCAAGCGCTAGAAAACCCTGGCCCGCGTTATGATTCGGGCAAAGTTGTAAAAGAGCCAGAATTGGAAGCATATTTTAAACGCATGGAAATTGCGAATGGACTCCCTGAAGGTATATTAAGTCAGCTATATACTGTGGAATCAGGGCGCGGCAAAAATCTGTTATCTCATAAAGGCGCTCAAGGCCCGTTTGGGCTTATGCCGGAAACCTCAAAAGCATTACATGTTACTAATCCGTTTAACATAAAAAGCTCAACAGAAGGTGCTGTAAAATTACTAAAAGAAAACTTAACACGTTTTAATGGCGATGTAGAAAAAGCATTAGCGGCATGGAACTGGAATCCGCACGATTTAGATCTATTCCTTAGCGGCGCTTCAAACTGGACGGATAAAACAGGACGTGTGCATGATGTTTCTAAAATGCCTGATGAAACCGTTAATTTCTTAAAGAAAATGAAAAAGGGTACGTTTAACTACAAAGATCATCCGCTTTCACATGACTTTGTTATGCCAGAAAATTTTAAAGACTATGATATGTTCAATTTGCAGCCCCCCGCTGATTTTGATTTTATGAACGCTTATAAATCCCCGCAAATGGATATGCAAGAATTATCTCGATATAGCGGCGATGCTAATGGGGCTAACCAAACTAAAAATGTACTTGATAAATCAAATATGCCTTCTTTCATGCAAACGCCGAATGTTAATGTAAGCACCACATTGGATTTCAAAGTAAATGTAGCAACTGGCGCAGACATTATTACGCAAATTAAGGCGATGAATCCCGTTATAGGATACGCATAATGAGTTCGTTAGGGTTTTCTACTTTTCAATTAGCCTATGAAATATCGCCTATTATTTTACAAGGTGGATCAGCGCAATTTATACCCGGTCAATTATTGCCTATCACGGTGTTGACGGAAATGTTTGATATCCCGGGGATTGAAAACGGAGAATTTTTTGCACACTACAAACCGTTACCCGGAAGTACATTGGCGGATTTTCAAGTAGCAGAATATCCATTTGCCAGCCTTCAAGTAGCGGCTAATGCAGTTGTTCAACAGCCTTTGAAGATCAGTTTGTTAATGGTGTGCCCTGCACAGACTGAAGGTGGATATATCTTGAAACAAGCGATTATGACCGCGTTACAAACACAAATAAATACCCATATTATATCCGGTGGTACTTTCACGGTGATTACCCCGGCATATACATATACAAACTGTTTATTGACTAATCTCAGGGACGTAAGCAGCCCTAGCGATAAGCAAGTACAACTCATGTACCAATGGGATTTTGTACAACCTTTGATTTCCGAAAGTCAGGCTTCATCGGTTTTAGGCGGCGTTATGAATAGTATTACTCAAGGGCTTCCAACATTCACTACTTTAGGCGCTAGTTGGAGTGGGCAATGACTCTTATAGCATTTAACCCATCACCCAATGCGAATTTTCAATTCAGTCCTGTACTAGATGGTATAACCTATATTGCTATCTGTACATGGAATATTTACCGCGAAGCATATTATATCAGCATATATAATTCTTCTCGGACTTTAATTGTTAATCGGCCTATAGTTGCTTCTCCTGATAACTACAATATCAATTTAGTATTTGGTTATTTCAGAACGTCTACTCTTGTTTATCGCGCAAGTAGTGGGAATTTTGAGATTACCCCATAATGCGTTATTACGAAATAGTTATTACTCCTGTTCCTGATGCCAAAGGCAATACTCCTCCTGCGTTAATTTATAGCACTATGAATGGCGTGTTTGAAAATTCGGGGGCATTGCGGGTAGATTTAGATATTTACCAATCGCCGTTTCATCAACCGACACAATCAGGTGCATTAAAAATTTATGGCGTAGATTTCTTTGACTTATCACAGGCCACTAATCTAAACCCAGATTATTCGCAGAACCCCCCAACGCTGGCTTCTATACAAATATCCGTTGGAATGTCGAAAGGGCTTCCCTTTGCAAATGCCAGCCAAAAAGGACAGATTATTAATGGGTCTATTCTTCAAGCCTTTGGTAATTGGCAAGGCAATTTAGTTACATTGGATTTGATAGTTACTTCAGCAACATTTAACCCCAATATCAATGTCAATCTTTCATGGAATTGGGCGAAAGATCAAACAATGGAAGATGCGATAAGAACTACTTTGGGAAATGCCTACCCAACTATTCCAATAGCTTCGCCTGAAGGCTCTCTTAACCCAAATCTTGTTTTCACAGAATCACAAGCCGGTAAATATGATGGGCTATATCAATTTAGTGATTATGTGAATAAACAAAGCCAACAAATACTTAATCAGCCTGATTATTTTGGAGTGTTTATATCACCTTCGCCTTTTGGTTTTGTTTTATCTGATGGTACAGTCCCTCCAGAAAAAACAACGGTAATCAATTACACTGATATTATCGGTAATTTAACTTGGATTGATTTATACACTATTCAAGCCAAGTTAGTAATGCGCTCGGATTTGAATATAGGAGATAACATTACTTTCCCTTTAACATCGCCAGTTGTAAATGTAGCCGCAAGCACTTATCCGCAACTGCGAAATAACATTTCATTTCAGGGTACGTTCAATATAAAGCAGATTCATCATTTAGGTAGTAGCCGACAAGCTAGTGGAAATGATTGGGTAACTGTTGTTAATGCCGTATTTTTGAACGCATAAACTATGAGCCAAGCACAAAAAATACCGTTTGCCGCTTCATTGCAAAGCTTCGTGCAACAGAAGATGGAAGCCCATCAACAAGGGTTAGGACAGATTTATCCTTGCCATGTAACTGAAGTTAATGGCGCAATAGTAACGGTAAATTTTGATATTGCCGTTGAAAGTACGGATTCTTTTCCACCAGTAACTTGCCCTGTTATTGGGAGCATATATATTCGCGTCCCCATACAGGTAGGCGACTTTGGTATCTGTATATCTGCTGATGTACGCCTCGGTGGAATTTCAGGGCTAGGCTCCGGGCTTGCGCCATTAGTAACGCCAAGTAATCTTGGGGCATTAGTATTTTTGCCAGTTAGTAATGCAAAATGGACAACATCTTTTCCCGGTGTAAACATAACTACAAATCTTCATGTTGATGGAAATATAACTTCCACAACTGGCGGTGCTACAGGGTCAATTACAACAGCTACTGGTCAAATAATAACAATTCAAAATGGGATTGTTACTAATATTTGCCCTGAAACGCCCTCATCTACAGATTATATTAATAATTCTTATTTTCAATCTATAATTGATGATATTAATAGTTGCACTTCTTGTGACCAGTTACAAAAAGCCGCAACCGACTATATAGAATCTTTAGTAAATCAACAAACTGCTATTGAAGAACAACAGGCATCTTTAGCTCCTGCATTGGCTCTTTTAACAGCACCAACTACTCCAACAGCGGTAATAACTTGGATAACTAATTATATTAACGATTATTTAGCACCTCAATTACAACCTTCTGTAAATTATCAAACACAACTAAGTGAAACTTATGCTCAAACTATAGAGTTATTATCTGCAATTGCAAATGCCGCAAGCAAATTTACTAGTTGTAATATAGATTTACCACCAGTACCTCCTATACCATAAACATAGGAAAAGTTATGAGAACTTACGGTAAAGATTCTGCAACTGGTGAATGGACATTGCTCACTGAAGCCATTGTCACCGGCCCCTCAAATCCTCTTACGACTACGATCAATAGTGTATCGGGGGCGAAATCCTTTATTACCAGCACTTTATACACCGCCATTACTGCCTTTACTGATACGACCCCTAATGGCGGCGTTGTGAATGTCGCCCAAAACGATGTGCTGATAAACGATCAGATATTTGATGCGAACAATAATCTGCTCTCTAATATCTGGACGGACATAACGCAAAACGTAACGCTTGCAGTAGCCCCATTGCTTACCAATATCGCGCAGCAAATAGGCGGCTCTCAATCCTTCTTTAATACTTGGGGTCTATCTCAAGGCGAAACGGTTATTGTAGATGTGGGTTATATCTGGCTTGCCACCCTTGTTCAAACTTTACGATTGACCACAGGCGAGAGTCCTTTCTATGGAAATTACGGTATTCCGGGGCAAGAATCGGTAATGACTCAAGTAGCCCCAGATGTAGCCCTTAATCAAACTCAGGCCCAATATGCGCCATATTTTGCCAGCCTGACCATAATCAGGCAACAAAACGCTACCCAACCTACTTATAATGTCTATGCCACATTCAAAAATGGGGTTAAAATTCAAACAGTAGTAGCTACATAAGGAATATCATGGCGACATTAACCAGTGCTGGCGCGGTTCCTAGCAGCCCTCAAGATTTACTAAATGCCGAAGTTGCGGCGGCAACAGCCTTGTCACCGGGTTTAACCGCTAATCTCCCCGGCTCCTTGGTTGAAGATATGGCCTCAACCGCGGCAGGCGCAGTAGTGGTTATAGATCAAGCCTATGTGGACTTGATTAATTCCATTAGCCCCTATACGGCTAACGCATTTATCCTTTATCAATTAGGGGCTGTTTATGGGGTCACCCAAGGTATCGGAGCCAATACTTCGGTTTATGTAACCTTTTCCACCATCACTCTGCTTAATCCTACGGGAACACCGGGGTTTGTAATTCCCATAGGTTTTGTAGTATCGGACGGTATCTATCAATACGTTGTGCAGGACGGCGGTATTATAGGCTCGGGCGGTCAAAGTTCGGCATTATTCTGCCTCGCCACAAAAGCCGGTTCTTGGGCAGTACCAGAAGGCACCGTAACGACGATTATTACCTCTGTACCGGGCGGCATTAACCTCTCCTGTTCTAACCTCACACCGGGCACAGCAGGGGCCACAGCACAGACAATACAAAGCTATCAGGCTCAAGTCATCCAAGCAGGCCAAGCCGTAGCTCAAGGAATGCCGTCATTCTTGAAAACACAGCTTCAGAATGTGTCGGGAGTGCAGGATAATCTTGTGGCTATCTCCCAATCCGGCACTAACTGGCAAGTCATGTGCGGCGGAGGCGGCGATCCTTATCAGATCGCTAATGCCATATTTACTGGCTTGTTTGACATATCCAATGTCATAGGCTCCACTCTTTCAGCTTCCACACTCACCAATGCCTATCCCGCTGTTGTAACCACCAATTTGACACATGGCTTTACAACAGGGCAAGTGATTTATATTAGCGGGGCTACGGGGTTGACCAGCATCAACAGCACAGCGGGCATTGTCATAAGTACGATGACTTGGGCGTCAAGCGTTGTTACCGTAACTACTGCTACGCCGCATGGCGTTGCATCAGGCGCAAAAATTTTAGGTTTAATCTCAGGTGTTACACCTAATGGATATAATGGCACCTTTACCATTACTTCAACGGGCACCAGCACTTTCACTTATCCTTTGGCTTCTAATCCCGGCGCTGTAACCATTAAAGGCGCTGTATCCACAGAAGTTCCTTATGTGGCTGTAGTGAACAGCATTAATAGTTTTAGCCTTAATGTGGAAATTGTATCGCTCACTTGGGCGGCAAGTGTCGTAACAGTGGTTACGGCTACACCTATGGGGCTGACAAGTGGAACAGTTACAGGGTCTATCTATGGTGTAACGCCATCGGGATACAATGTGTCAGGCGTGACTTTCACTTACATATCCGCCAATTCATTCAGTTATCCATTGGCAACCAATCCCGGCGCGGTTACAGTATTGGGCTATACGCCTTTTGATAGCACCAGCCTTGCGGCTTATACGGGTAATGGCATAGTGACGCCTAATCTGCGGAATGTTACGGTATCCATTAATAACTACCCCAACACTTATAATGTGTCGTTTATCAATCCGCTTTCGCAATTAGTAAATATAACAATTCTGTGGAATACGATTGCGACCAATTATGTATCGCCCATTTCAGTAGCTACAGCCGCCAGTGTTGCAATATCCAACTATATTAACGGGATAACGGTTGGGCAGCCGATTAACCAGTATGAAATGCAGGCCATATTCCAGCAATCCATAGCCACATTAGTGCCTATTCAGTTCATATCTGAAATCAATTTCACGGTAGTCATTAATGGTGTGACCGTGGCTCCTGCCGTAACTACGGGGTTATATTATGGCGATCCACAATCCTATTTTGTAACCAATTCATCTAATATAACGGTTACACAGGCATGATAACCACTACGCTGCCAAGCTATCTTTATCAACAGTATGGCTCAGACCCCGACTTACAAGCGTTTTTCACGGCTTATAATAGTACCTCTCAAGGCTATTTAGACGCGGTTAATAGCCTCAAGTTGCCAATTTATACTTCATCGGCAATTACCGGCGTGTTACTGGATTGGGTGGGCAATAGTCTTTATGGAATCCCGCGCCCTTACATTACTACGGGGGCATCAAGTCTTAGCAAAGGCGTGTATGACACTTCTATCTATGATACGATTCCCTATAACGAAGGAATTGTTACAAGTACACAAATACCAATAGTTTCAATGACTTGGAGTTCAGGCGTTGTAACTGTAACCGTTGCTTCAATCTATAATTTAACGGGTTTATCTTCAGGGAATATTCAAGGTGTGGAACCGAGCGGGTATAATGGCAATTTTGTATTCACTTCTACCGGGACTAATTCCTTTACTTATGCTTTAGCGGCTAATCCCGGCGTAGTGACAACGGAAGGGTTTATAACAAATGTGGTGGAACTAGCCTCTGACGACATATATAAACGGGTAATAACTTGGAATTTTTATAAAGGCGACGGATACCAATTTAACATCAATTGGCTGAAAAGAAGAACAGTGCGCTTTTTGTCTGGAATAAATGGAACTGACCCATATCAGACCGATATAGATGGGGTTAATGCTTATCAAGTAGGCATACTTTTTCCGACGCCTTCTTCGTATAATGCAACAATTCAGATATTAGCGGGGGCTATGGATACCTCACTGGCAGCCACCTTGCAATCTTTTGTAAGCTCGCAAGTTGTGCAGTTGCCATTTCAGTATAACTGGGCTGTAACTTATTAGGTGCTACTATGATTTTAATATTTGCCAATAATGCAGCGACAACACTATTAAATCCGATCGCAGTAACCACCCCCACTACTTGTACTCTTGCAGCCGGTACAGGCTCCCTATTCCCAAGCCCCGCTTTTGGGCAGTATTTTATTCTGACACTTACAAATCCTACTTCCGGCGCGAATGAAGTTGTATGGGTTACGGCTCGTTCTGGGGATACACTGACTATCGCTGTACGCGGCGCAGAAGGCACTTCACCTACTACATGGATCGCAGGCACCGCAGCAAGCTGTTTCCCCACAGCGGGTACGCAAGGATTATTCGTTCAGCCTGATCAGCTTCAAGATGGGCTATGGACTTATTCGACAGCGGCAGGCACCGCCAATGCTTTAACTACTACAGTACCCTCCACGCTCACGCAATTGCCTAATGGATTCAAGCTTATCCTTAATTCTGCATATGTGAACACAGGTGCAGCTACACTGACCATAACGCTAGGTTCAAATGCGCCGCTATCCTATCCCATCATTAAGGGTAATAATCTGGCGTTGATAGCCGGGGATATACCCATTGCGGGCTATCCGATGGAACTGGTTTTTGCAACGGCCTTTGGTTCGTCCGGTTCATTTGTGATGAATAATCCCGCCACCATTTATCCGCCGACTTTTTCAGCCAGTCAGCTACAACAGCAATACTATACCTATGCAGTGGCTACAGGCGGCGCGGATACCCTTGCAGTTACCATCCCTTCATCGCTGGTGGCATTGACAGACGGTTTGCAAGTATCCTTCAAAGCGGCATATGCCAATGCCACGACTACGCCTACATTAAATCTCACACTTGGCTCAACAGCGACAGGAGCTAAAACAATCAAGAAATGGGCTAATGCAGCGCTCAATGCGGGGGATATTTCAGGTGCGGGCTATATTTGCCAAATGGTATATAGCACATCAAGCGGTGGTCAATGGCTGTTCCTGAATCCGGTTATCCCCGTAGCCAGTTCTCCCGTTACATCGTTTTCAGCAGGTACTACGGGCTTAACGCCTAATATCGCCACCACCGGCCCCATCACCCTTGCTGGCACATTAGTTCCCGCCCACGGTGGTACAGGTGCAGTTACTATCCCTGTTAATGGTGCTATACCTGTTGGCAATGGAACTAATTACACCGTAACTACCATAACTGCCGGTACGGGTATCAGCGTCACCAATGGGGCGGGCACTATCACCATTGCCAATTTAGGTATATCCGCATATCCCGGTGCGGGCGTGGCGGTATCCAACGGAACAGGCGGGCCATGGGGCACTTCATTAGCTACCACGGGCACCGGGTCCGTGGTTCTGAATAATGGCGCAACACTCATAGCACCCATTTTAGGAACGCCAGCATCAGGCGTTCTATCTTTATGCACCAATGTCAATTTAGGGTCAACAGGTTTTCCTTCTG
>CAISKH010000032.1 GCA_903885865.1 uncultured Mucilaginibacter sp. | reverse complement strand
TTCAACCCATACGTTATCATGTTGACAAGCTGGAACAACTGGTTGATGATAGTTTGTGGCCATTACCTAAGTTTAGGGAATTGTTATTTATTAAATAGACACTAATTGCACGAATTTATAAAGCGAATTTCACGAATAAAGTTTGTGAAATTCGATTAAATTCGTGCAATTAATGTTTAATACTTTCAACCTGTTCGGTCAGTTCTGTTTCTTCCTCTGTGTTTAAATCCCTTATGTATTGCATTTTTAGATGGTCATATAGCGAATGCTTATCGATTAAAACAGCTGCTAAACTGGCAACCATACCCGCCAGTATAAGGTGGAATATCACACTATGACGATCGGTCATTTCAAGCACCAGTATTACCGATGTAAAAGGCGACCGTGTTACGCCGGTTAAAAAACCAACCATGCCTGCTAAAATCAGCATATTCGTATCAATATCTGATTCATGGAACCAACTGGCTACAAGCGAACCCACGCTTGCACCTGCCCCAAGCGCCGGTGCAAATATGCCGCCGGCGCCACCGGTTGTAAATGACAATAATGGTCCCCCTATTCTTAATAATGGAGTGTACCAGTGTACATATTTAGCCGGTGAGAAAAGAGTTTTTTCCATTATATCCTTACCCGACCCTAAAACTTCCCGGTTAACAAAATAAGCAAGGCAAATCATAATAATAGAACATCCTACAACATATGTAATATGATGCCATTTAAATTTAAATTTTGCTTTCCAGGCAAAAATCAGCAGGATAAGTTTTGACATACTGCCTCCCAATAATCCCGAAATTAACGCTACAAGCGCGACGCTAAAAAAAATATTTCCTGACAAGCCGTCAAGTTTCGGGTAGCCTAAATATAAATAAGGCCCCAATAAGGCCTGTGCTGATAAGCCAGCAATAATTACCGACGAAAATATTGCCGTTTTATAATAGCTGAAATGAGTTTTGGTTAATTCTTCAATAGCGAATACAATACCGCCAAGAGGAGTATTAAAAGCGGCGGCCAGCCCTGCAGCCGCACCTGTAACCAGCATGTTTTTCTTAGCAATTTTGGGCCACCATTTTGGTAGCAGCTGGTATATAATTTTATAAATGGATGCCGCGATTTGAATTGTAGGGCCTTCCCTGCCAACTGCGGCGCCACCAAGCGCCATTATGAGGCTTGATAATACCTTTATAAATATAATACGTATACTTAAAAGCTTATCAACCATTTGATTTGTTTTGGGGGTTGATAACTGGATTGCCGCAATAACCTGCGGGATACCGCTTCCCCTTGCATAAGGCGCAAAACGCTGCACCAACCACCAGGCTAACACAAAACATACAGGCGACACGATAAATAATGCCCAGGCATGCTGATTAAAAACAAATGACGTGCAATTTTCGGCAAGAATAAATAGTTTGGTATAGAGTACAGCTATACCGCCCGTAATTATTGAAGCAATCCAGAAAGGAATGGCTTGAAGGGCGTTCTTTTTTAAGTTTTCGTTCCGAACCCTATCAAATGATCGTTTTAATTGAAAGCGGAACCAGGAAATTATTTTCATTAGGCAGTTGTTATTCTATTACTGGTCAAAAATATATTAACCAGCTTTTTTTGGCAGAGATTAACAAAGGTATAAAAGTGTGATTAATAAAAGTTCATTAAGCAGTATATTTGGGCCATGATTTCTTCGCAACGGTATGATCAGCGGGGTGTTTCCGCTTCAAAAGACGACGTACATAACGCTATAAAAAATATTGACAAGGGTATTTTTCCGAAGGCCTTTTGCAAAATAGTACCTGATGTATTAACTAACGACTCATTGTATTGCAACATCATGCATGCTGATGGCGCAGGTACAAAATCTTCGCTCGCTTATACCTATTGGAAAGAAACAGGCGACCTGTCCGTTTGGCGCGGCATAGCGCAGGATGCCATTATTATGAACCTGGACGATCTGCTTTGTATAGGGGCTACAGACAATATTCTTTTATCATCAACCATCGGCCGAAACAAGAACCTTATACCCGGCGAAGTGATCGCTGCTATTATAAATGGTACGGAGGAAATATTAGCTGAACTCAGAGATGCCGGAATAGGTATTTATTCAACCGGCGGCGAAACTGCGGATGTAGGCGACCTGGTGCGCACTATAATTGT
>CAISKH010000031.1 GCA_903885865.1 uncultured Mucilaginibacter sp. | reverse complement strand
CTTTTTTTTCTAATTTAAAGCAAGTACCATTTTGGTTGCTTACCGCAGGCCTAATGGGTGGCTGCCTGGTATTTGGTATTGCCTATACCATGCCTCGTTTAGGTGTGGGCACTGCAGTTGTTGTTATGATTGCCGGCCAGATCATATCAGGTATGATATTCTCACATTTTGGTTGGTTCGGGTCGCCGGTTGAGCCTATATCTATGGCAAAACTTGGAGGCGCTTTATTGCTGATAGGCGGAGTTGTGGTTGTTACGTACGTTAAATAAAGAACTTTAATTAAAAATTATGACAAATATAAATTCATTTAACCGCAGAGATTTTATGCGATTGGCCGGTGTTGCCGGCGCTGCGGCGGTGCTTGCCCCGAACTTTGCTTTTGAAGCAGCAAAGAAACGGAGACACCAGATAGGCGCAACGGGGATACTTTGGAATGACATGGAGCTTGCTTTAAAAGATATGGCGGCATTAGGTTACGTTGGTTTTGAAACCTTTGGAGGTACCATTGAAGGTATGGAAAAAAAGGGAACTCCCCTGGGGCCACTGCTGCAAAAGTACCAGATACCACTGATATCATCATTTAACTCGGGCCATGTGCTTGATCCGGCCAAAAAGCAACAGAGTATGGACAACCTTATACGCTGGTCGAAACTGGTTAAAGGTTTGGGCGGCAAAATAATAGTGTATTGTGCCGACGGTGGCAGAAAAAAAGGTTATGACTACAAAGAGTATAAACAAAACATAGTTGACTCTATGAACGATTATGCCAAAGCCATTACCAACGAAGGTTTGGTTTGCGCCTTACATCCGCATACCGGAACACCGATAGAAACCCAGGAAGAAATAGACTGGGTAATGAATGCGGTTGATACCAAGTATATGCGGTTTGCGCCGGATATAGGGCAGATACAAAAAGGTGGTGGCGACCCGGTAAAAGTTGTAAAAGATTATTTATCGCTTGTTGAACACATGCACCTGAAAGATTTTGCCGGCCAGGATAAGCTTAATAATGGTTATGTGGGTTACTGCGCCTTAGGCGAGGGCCAGGTTAACCTTACAGCCATTCTTGACCTGATGGAGAAAAAGAAGAAATTGGGCGGTATGATCATGTATGAGCAGGATGGTCCAAACAGACTCAGGCCGGGGATGAAAACCCCGCTGGAAGAGGCAACCATCACCAAAGATTACCTTGTTAAACTGGGCTATAAATTTGAACCAAAAACAATAGCAGAGGCAGCTACTCCACCGGCAGCAGCTCAATAATAATTAACAAAATAACACCTTATTAATAAAGATGCTGTATTGCATCAAACCACCGGGGTTTGTTCTTTAAAAAAAGAATGACCCTGGTGGATTAAAAATAACTATGGAAATTCTTAATAACTACATTAATAACAGTTGGGTTAAAAGTAAGGAAACAAATACCACTGATGTTATAAACCCTGCCACGCAGGATGTGCTGGCAAAAGTTCCTTACGGAAGCGGTACGGCGACGGATGTTGCACAGGCAGTTGCAGCAGCAACTGCAGCATATAAACTCTGGAGCCAGGTACCGGTAATGAAAAGAGTACAGCCACTTTATAAACTAAAGCAGCTGTTGGAAGAAAACGCCGAGGATATTGCAAGGACCATCACGTTAGAGTGCGGTAAATCATTGGCAGAGTCGAGAGGCGAGTTACAACGGGCCATTGAAAATGTGGAAGTTGCTTGCGGCACACCGATGCTGATGCAAAGCGAGTTTTCTGAAAATATTGCAGGTGGCGTTGATGAATTTATGATACGGCAATCGCTGGGTGTTTGTGCCTGTATTGCGCCGTTTAATTTCCCGGGGATGATACCTTTCTGGTTCCTTCCTTATGCTGTTGCCTGCGGAAATGCCTTTATTTTGAAGCCATCCGAAAAGGTTCCGCTTACCATGATGAAGGTGTTCAAACTCATCGAACAAATTGATCTGCCTCCCGGGGTTATCAGCCTGGTACATGGCGGTAAAGATACGGTTGACGCGTTCCTTGATCACCCCGAAATAAGAGCGATCAGTTTTGTTGGTTCTTCTAAAATTGCTAAATATGTGTACTCTCGTGGAGCAGCCAACGGCAAAAGGGTACAGGCGCAAGGTGGTGCTAAAAACCCGGTAGTCATTCTTCCTGATGCGGATATTGATATGTCTGTACAGATCGTAACCGACAGTGTATATGGTTGTGCGGGGCAGCGTTGCCTGGCAGCATCAAACATTATTACTGTTGGCGATAATGGCACCATAAAAGAAGCTTTATACGAATCGGCCAAAAAAAGAACAACGGGTTATGGTTTGGATGAAGCCATAGAGATGGGGCCGGTTATCAGCAAAGAAAGTAAGGAAAGAGTAGAATATCTTATTGGAAAGGCCGAGAGCGAAGGAGCAAAAGTGTTATTGGATGGAAGAAAAGCAAGCATCAACGGTTTTGAAAGAGGAAACTTTATAAAACCTACCATCCTTGAAGGGCTGCCTTTGAATGGAGAAGTGATACGCACAGAGATATTTGGCCCTGTAATGAGCCTGATAGAACTAAGCAGTGTTGACGAGGCCCTGAATTTCATCAACAATAATAACTACGGCAACATGGCTTGCTTGTTTACCAGTAGCGGTGCAAATGCCCGGAAATTCAGAAGCCTGGCAGATGCCGGAAACATCGGTATCAATATCGGCGTAGCTGCACCTATGGCGCAGTTTCCATTCAGCGGATGGAAAGAAAGCTTCTTTGGCGATCTGCATGGCCAGGGCCGCCACGCTATTGAGTTCTTTACCCAAACAAAAGTGGTAATAGAAAGATGGCCCAAAGAATGGGCGCGTAAGTTTTAATTTTTACACTATTGTTAATCATTAATATTCATGTTTAAGAAAGCATTTTGTCCCCCGTTTAAATTACAGACAAAACTGAATTTTTTAGGTATTGATTGTGTTGTTACCGACCTTAGTCATACCATTAGTACTGAAGACCCGACATTTATCGGTCATCAGCGAACCCTTATATGGAGCCACCTTTCGCACGAAGAAACGCAGAAGATGGGCTTAACCAAGCCACCTTATTCTTACAAGGTGGTGGGTTTTACCATGTGCGATCATTCAAATACCCATGTTGATGCTATCAACCACGTAGTGAACGAGCCCGATGCACGGGCAGTTAACGAACTTCCGCTGGAGTGGTTTATGGCCCCCGGTGTTTGGTTTGATTTCTCGCATAAAGCACCATCAAGCTACATCACTAAAGCTGATATTGAAGAAGCGATAGCTAAAACCGGCGTTACCATTAAACCCCAATCAGTAGTTTTATATTACACCGGCTGGTATAAAAAATGGAAAGATAATTTTGGTTACATCCGCGATTATCCGGGTGTTGACAGAAGCGCGATAGAATATCTGAATGACCTGGGAGCGATATCAATAGGTGCCGATGCGCCAAGTATTGATAGTTATAATGAAGTGGCTATTGTACGCGAACAGCCTGCCCACATCGTTTGCCGCGAAAGAGAAATATTAAATATTGAAAATTTAGCACAGGTTGATATGATCCCTGCCCACGAGTTTTGGTTTGTTGGCTTGCCGCTTAAAATTAAAGGCGGCTCCGGCTCTCCATTTAGGGGTGTGGCGATAGTACCTGAAAGTAATATAAAGAAATAAGTATGAGTTTACCTAAAGAAATGGACGCCCTGGTATTAAAGGGCGTTCGTGATTTTTCTATACAAACAGTACCTGTACCCCAGCCTGATGCTGATGAAGTTATTTGCGAAGTTGATACCACATTTATATGCGGTACTGATCCGCATATCATTAATGGCGATTTCCCGGGCTTCTGGCCAACAGGCTATCCCTTTATTCCGGGCCATGAATGGTCGGGCACAATTGTACAGTCAGGGCCAAAAGCATTGCTTTTAGGCTGGAAAGAAGGCGACCGTGTTTGCGGCATCTCGCATTGCGGTTGCGGTTATTGTGCTAACTGTATGAAGGGCCGTTTTAATAATTGCCTGAATTATGGACATGAAGAGCGCGGCCACAGACAGTATGGGCATTATACACCGGGTGCTTACGCCCAGTTTATGCGTACATCCGTAAAAAGTATTTACCGGGTGCCCGATTCCATGTCGTTAGAATATGCCGCCTGTGTTGATCCGCTAAGCATTGCCTTATACACGGTAAAGCGCTCACGCATGCAGCCCGGCGACGATATTTTAGTTTTAGGAACAGGTCCGCAAGGCTTAATGGCCATACTTTGCGCGAAAGCCTTAGGCGCAGGGCGCATACTGGCAGTTGGCAGCGGCGACCGTTTAAAGAAAGCAGAAGAATTAGGCGCTATCCCTATCAGTTATAAAGATGGCGATGTAGTGGAAAAAGTAAAGACCCTCACGAATGGTTTAGGTGCTCCCGCTGTTTTAGAATGCGCGGGTACCGCTGATTCTATACGGATGGCCTGCCTTGCTGCTGCAAGAGGTGGGGTTGTTTCTATTATCGGTATTCCTCACGCTGATCCTTCACTTCCTTTAAAAAGAATTGTGCTGGACGAGGTAGAACTGATAGGCAACAGGGCAAACCCTAATACCGCGCAGGAAGCAATTGACTTGTTAGTGAATAACCGCGTCGATCTGCATCCTTTAATGACGCATCGTTTCCCGCTAAAAGAATTCGCCACAGCGCTTGATGTTTTTGAAGGCAGAAAAGAGGGCGCTATTAAAGTGGCCACCAAGCCAAACGGAATGAATTAACCTAATTATACTGACCAAATATAAAATCAAGACCAATGAGCAACAAAGTAATGATTGTAAGCGGCGGAGCATCCGGATTAGGATTAGCAGCTGCTGAAAAATTTGCCAAAAACGGCTATAATATTGTTCTTATCGACATTAACGATGAGAAAGGAAAACAGGCAGAAGCAAAGATAAAAGGGATGGGCGTTGACGCTGTTTACTGCCATTGTGATATATCAAACAGCGCGCAGGTGCAGCAAGCCGCCAAAACAACAAAAGATCGCTTTGGCAGGGCCGATGTATTGATAAACAATGCCGGACTGGAAGTTCGCGGAAGCATTTTACAATGCTCGGAAGAAGATTGGATCCGTTTATACGATATCAACCTTAAAGGCATTTATTACATGTCAAAAGCATTTGCACCTATAATGATCGATCAGGGCAAAGGCGCTATTGTAAATACCGGGTCAATATTGGGTTACCGTACAGTTGGCGAGCGCGCTGCATATTCATCTTCAAAAGGAGCAATTGATACGCTTACACGTACTATGGCCTTTGATTTGGCGCAAAATAATATCCGCGTAAACTGCGTGGTACCGGGTGCTATTGATACCCCCTTGCTAAGAGGTTCAATAAATGATTCCCCAGACCCGGCAGGAACAGAAGCATTCCTTGGCTCAAAAAGTGTTTTTGGCCGTATGGGCACATCAGCAGAAGTAGCAAACGTTATGTATTTCCTTGCATCAGACGACGCGTCGTTTGTAACAGGGGCAGCTTATTTTGTTGATGGTGGCTGGTCAATTATGTAACCGGTTTTTATAAATTTTTAAAAATATTGTTTTGGTTTATTTAGAGGATAAAAGAGCGTTGATAAATAAAGGAATTACTCACCTGCTGCAGGTAAAAGATTCTGATATAAGGTTAATGAATTTGTACCAGTGCAGGTATGCTATAGATAATTCTATTCATATAGGCGGTGCTTCTTCGGCAACTATTCCTATGGTTAGTCTTTTTTACGGGGGCATTATCGACCTCAATATTGAGCAGCCAACTGCGTTAGACCAGGATATGTTTGTGCTGAGTAAAGGGCATGCTGTAGCTACATTAGCTTCTATCTACGCTGACCTGGGATATTTTGATCGTTCGGTTTTAAAGAACTCACGCTCTGTTACAAGTATATTAAACGGGCATCCCGGCCCGCTGTTGCCCGGTGTGCACGTAGCCACGGGCCCAATGGGGCAAGGCATGGGTGTAGCACAGGGCTTTGCTATCGCCGGGCAGCGCTCGCCTCAATTTGATGTATATACCATAACCGGCGACGGTGAATTGCAGGAAGGCCCTATTTGGGAAACTGTAATGTATGCCGGTGCCAAACGTTTGGAGAACTTATGCGTAATGGTTGATAATAACGGCGGTCAGCTGGAT
>CAISKH010000030.1 GCA_903885865.1 uncultured Mucilaginibacter sp. | reverse complement strand
GGAGTATTTAATTATCTGAAAGGAATTGAAACTATTCCTTATTTCTTCCAATACTACGCTGAGGGAAGTAAATAATTTTATTACTTTAGCCATCGCTAATGAAGAAAATCATCTTTTATTTATAAAACATTTAAACGCCTTGTGCATTTGTGCAAGGCGTTTTTAATTTATTACCGACTAATTATTACTAACAATTAAAAAACAAATCAAATAAAAAAAAATTATTAACTTTATTAACTATTGCGAAACCCTTAGCTTTATTTAAACTCACACATGAAATCATTAGGCAAAAAAATCAGGTTGTTACGTCATCAGAAGGCATGGAGCCAGGAGGATGTTGCAAAAAGGTTAGATATTTCTATTCCGGCATTTTCTAAAATTGAAACCGGGATCACCGATATTAATTTATCAAGACTTGAACAGATATCAAATTTATTTGAAATGTCGGTAGTTCAATTACTTACCTTTAACGACCTGGAGCAGGAACAAAAATTTGTTAATGAATTGGAGATTGTTAACAAAAAGCTGACCGATAGAGAAATAGAGATCATTGAACTGCAAAAGAAAGTTATAGAATTGTTTGAAGAATTGCGGCACAACAAAATAACCGCTTAATTTAAGCTAAAAGAAATAATTAGTATGGCAAGTTTCGCCCGGGTATGTCTTAAAATTCATTTTAACAGCTACGATGTTTCAAATAATTGCCTTTTTGATATTTTTTCAACTTTCAATCATTTTTAGATTTATTCATTTAAGAAGATTTAAAGGAAGCAGAAATCCAACATTACTTGACGGGCTTTTATTAAAAAAGAATACAAGATTTAATACTTTTTCAATCATGGCCCTGGGATCTGCCATTTCTTGTTTTACGCATATCCGCCTGGCTTTTAATTATTTCCCTGCTCTTGAATTTTCAAATATAGTTTGGGTAATAATAATTGCTTTAACCCATATATTGTCTGTGCATTTTCTTATAAGAATCAGACAAGTAGGAACGGCTAAGATTGAAGAAACATTACCTATTTGAAAATATAGCGCATTGTTAAATGCCGGTTGGCGAAGGTAGCCCCCATGGAGTTGTGTAAGGCCACCATTTTCTCATTAAAATCGCCTACCCACGATAGCTCTAAAATACTATATTGGTTAAGGGGTAATACATATTCGCCCAGTTTAATAAACAGGGCCGACTCTATACCGTGATTTTGATATTTTTGCTTGGTGCCCATTACAATGGCCCTCATTCGCGAAACACCCCTCCATTTATAGTATAAAAATTGAAGTTTACCAATAAGATTAAGTTTCCCTTTTAGCGGTTTTAGCATTTGATTGGCATCGGGCAAAACAATATTAAACGAGGCAGGCTCGCCGTTTACATAGGCAAACCATATCAGGTTCTGGTCCATAATAGGTTTCATTTTGTTGAAACTCTCTAATATGGTATTGTAATTAATGGGTACAAAGTTTTCAAACCCTGCCCAGGCGTCATTATATATTTCTATAAAGTCGGCAGCGAATTTTTCAATTTCTTTTACTTCAAGGTGTTTAAACTCATAGCCCGGTTTTTGGCTTACCCATTTCGCTATTTTATAAAAGCGTTCCGGAAATGGTTTAATTATATCCAGGTGATTAGTTATTTGCTCATACATTTTTTTAAAACCATAATGTTCAAAAAAAGCACGATAATAAGGGGGATTATAATTCATACCGTATGATGGCGGCGAAAATCCTTCAACCAATAAGCCCCAGAACGTATCGTTTTCGCCAAAGTTAATAGGGCCGTCCATAGCCAGCATGCCATTTTCGCGCAACCAATTTTTTGCCGTATCAAATAATAGGAATGCGGCTTTTTCATCATTTATACATTCAAAAAAACCTATACCACCGGTAGGCTGCTCATAATTAAATGCTTTTTTATTGTTTATAAAAGCGGCAACACGGCCAATAAGCTCTCCGTTATCATCTTTTAATATCCACCGGGTACATTTACCATATTGGTGAAAGTTGTTCTTGAGCGGATTAAAAACTGCTTCAATATCATTGTCAAGCGGGCAAATCCAGTTTTTATCATTTTTATAGATCGTTCTTGCTGTATCTAAAAATGCTTTTTTTGTCGCTTTATCTGTAACTTCAGTAAGGGTCATCAGGGAGTTTTAAAACTGTACAATATAAAAAAAGCATCCAGCGTATTAACTGAATGCTTCAAAAAACGGGTTATTTATAAAAAATTAATAATCGTCGTCGTCGTCATCATCACCGAAATCTTCAAAACCCAGGTCATCTAGTGGCCCGTCAAAGTCATCCTCGTCGTCATCAACTACTTTTTTGCGTGGTACTGAATCTAGTGAATCGTCATCATCATCTTCCTCAGCATCCGAGTTTTTAGGAATGTTCTTGTCAGTAATTTTTTTTGGCGTTCCCATTGCGGTGAATATTTGTTATAATTTATTTAGGATATGCTTAAACGAATTTAATATAAAAAATCTTCTTTCGGTACTCTATCAATTATTTATTAGTAAAAATAATTAAAAATCATTTTGAAAGAAAAAACATTTAAAAATTATTCGTGCTGCTCGCCAATTGAAGTAGAACTATCTGTAAGTTCTTTTATATGAGGCAATTCTTCCATATTATTTATGCCAAAATAATCCATAAAAAGCGAACTTGTGCCATATAAAATTGGTTTACCCAATGCTTCCGACTTCCCATTTATTGCGATCAACTCCTTTTCCAGCAATTTTTGTATCGAATATTCGCAGTTTACGCCGCGTATTTGTTCAACGTCAGTTTTAGTTACCGGTTGTTTATAGGCAATAATAGCAAGCGTTTCTAAAGCTGCCTGGCTTAGCTTCTTTTTTGAGCGTTGCAGTTGCAGCAGGCTAATAACCGCGTGGAAGTTTTTTTTGGTTAAAAACTGGTAACCGTTATTCACATTAACCAATTCTATCGCCAGGTTTGCGTTTTGGTATTTGTTTTTAATAGCGGCAAGGCTTTCTGTTACCTCGACAACGGTAAAATCACGCTCAAAGGTAGCTTGTAGACAGTAAACGATCTCTTCCGCACGGATGCTTTGCTCGGATGCAAAAACCAGCGCTTCAATATACAGTTCTGTATCTTCCATTCGCGTAAGTTAAATAAAAAACAGATTTGACAAAAAATACATTAGTAATTTATCACCTGTTCTTCCAGCTGTGCAGGAACATCGCGCCACTCGTATTTTTGATTGCGTAATTGCGGCTCAAAACCGGCATCAATTATAGAATCCTGTATACCCTTAGCAGTAAATCGGTGTGGTGCGCCGGCGGCCGATACCACATTTTCTTCGATCATTATCGAGCCAAAATCATTTGCCCCGGCATGTAAACATAGTTGGGCCACCTGTTTGCCCACCGTTAACCAGGAGGCCTGTATATTTTTAATATTGGGCAGCATAATGCGGCTCAGGGCTATCATGCGTATATATTCGTCGCCGGTAACGTTATTGGTTATACCGCGCACTTTACGAAGCAATGTACCGTCATCCTGGAAGGGCCAGGGGATAAACGCCATAAAACCATAATGGCCCTCGGGTTTTTCGGCCTGCACTTCGCGTATCCAAACTAAATGCTCAAAGCGTTCTTCAATAGTTTCCACATGGCCAAACATCATAGTTGCCGAACTTGGCAGGTTAAGCTGATGGGCCGCGCGCATTACATCCAGCCATTCCTTGCCGCCGCATTTCCCTTTTGATATGAGGCGGCGCACACGGTCGTTCAATATTTCGGCGCCTGCTCCGGGTAAAGAATCAAGTCCGGCGGCTTTCATTTCGCGCAGCACGTCAATATGGCTCATGCCCTCCAGCTTGGCCACATGCGCTACTTCCGGCGGACCTAATGAATGTAGTTTAAGCGTTGGGTATAGTCTTTTTAATTCCCCGAACAGGTCCGTATAAAATTTCAACCCTAAATCGGGGTGATGGCCGCCCTGTAATAAAAGCTGATCGCCGCCCAAACGGAAAGTTTCTTCTATTTTTTGTTTATAAGTTTCAATATCGGTTATATAGCTATCCTCATGCCCGGGGCGGCGAAAGAAATTGCAAAACTTGCAGTTGGCTATACAAACGTTGGTGGTATTAACGTTACGGTCAATCTGCCAGGTTACCTTGCCATGCGGCACCTGTTTTTTGCGCAGTTCGTTGGCCACATACATCAAATCGGGTGTGGAAGCATGGTGGTGCAGGTGCACCCCTTCCTCTATACTTAAAAATTCAAACCGCGAAGCACGCTGTAACAGATCGGCAGTATTCATAGAACAAATATACAATATTGTCTGAACCGCTGATTTATTTGATTGTGGGATTAGTGTGATTTTATGTTGGGGTGACCAATTTGTAAGCTGCTTGTATTTACCACCGGAGAAATTT
>CAISKH010000029.1 GCA_903885865.1 uncultured Mucilaginibacter sp. | reverse complement strand
CCCATCCCCAAAATTCAAAAGGTACCTGCTCCACCATATCGCAGCGAAAACCATCAACCCCTTTGGCGCACCAATAATTAAGTATATCATACAGCTTATGCCATAAGGGCGGCGGCGGGTTATAGTGAATAGCATTGCCATTAAGCACATCAATGCCATAATTTAGTTTTACCGTCTCGAACCAATCATTAATACCGGGCGCGGCGCTAAAGAGGTTATTCCCGGTTACTTTTGCCGGGTTCTCGTCAAACCTGCCATCCTTAAGCGGACTATTAAAATTATCGCCCCCCGCATTATAGCCGGCAGGTACGGTAAAAGACTGTTCCGGCAGGTAATAAAAATCATTTCCGGCAGCAAATGCTTTGGTATTATCATCATCCGCGCCAATATCGCGTACACCATCTGGTTTAGCATCCGAATTATAGGTGCGCGCCACATGGTTAGGCACGAAATCCATGATCGCCTTTAAGCCGTTAGCATGGGTGCGTTTAATAAGCGCCTCAAATTCGGCCATGCGGTCATTAACATTCACCGCAAGGTCAGGGTCAACATCGTAATAGTCCTTTATCGCATAAGGCGACCCGGCAATGCCTTTTACCACATCGGGGTCATCTGGCTTTATATCGAACCAGGAATAATCGGTCATGGTAGCATGCTCAATAATCCCGGTAAACCAAATATGGGTTATGCCCAGTTTTGATAGCTCCTGCAGGGCCTTATCGGTAATATCGTTGAATTTACCTGAACCGTTTTCTTCAATGGTGCCGTAATACTTATTAGTGGTGTTGGTATTACCAAATAAACGCGGCAATAATTGATAAATGACCAGCTTGTTAGTAGTGGATGGTGTGCCCATAATTGACCGCTAATATACAACCGTATAAAAATAGCGATGAGTTTAAACCCATCGCTATTTTTCGGAAAGATGAACTGATTTGATCATAAAGCGTTTAAAGTTTCTTTTAATACCCGTACGGCCTCATGGTCGCTCTTGCCCGTCTCGAAAATATCCTGCGAGCTCATATCATTACCATAAAACGCGGCATTCGCGCTTTTATCTATGGATAAGTTTGAACCATGTATACTAATACCCGCAAAGAGTCCCCGGCTGCGTGAGTAAGAATATACTTCGGCTTCCAGTTTATAATCGGTACTGGCCGTCGAACTTCGTCCAACCGGGCCTGCTGCTGCCGATATATCGCCACCGATGGTAAAATCGCCGTTCTTCACTTTGGTAAGCACCCCTTTATGACGGAACACTAATACCATATCAACAGATTGCATACCTATTTGAAAGCCGAAACTACCGCCCGTTAAAGTAATAAAAACAGGATCGCTCCATTTACCGTCAGGGAGCTTTACAAGGGCAACACCTCTGCCTCGTTTAGCGCCAATACCAAAACCCGCGTTTAACAGGTTTGGTATAATAACTACTCCCTGGTAACTTTCAAGCAACTCATGGGGGATCTTTTCCTTCATGCTCCCAAAGGCTTTTAATACATTGGCAGAATTATGTATCCTTTCAATTTCTTTACTAGGGTTGGTTGCCGATAACAGTACCAGGAATGTACTTAATAACACCGGTAGCCCTATCAATTTTAATATTTTCATAGTATGGTATGTTTGTTTTAATCAACAACCCAAAAAACAGATAGTTGTTTGTTGTTTATTAACTTGCGAAAATATTATTATTTCAGCAAAAATGAACATTAAAAATATCCCGTTCCAAATAATCGACTGGAATTTCATCGAAAAAATAAACCATCCCGGCGAAGCTGGAAATGCGACCTGGCAAACCCTGCAATTTGCCGGATTACGCATCCGCATAGTAGAATATTGCGCTGGGTATATCGCCGACCACTGGTGTCAAAAAGGCCATATCGTTCATTGCCTGGAAGGCGAATTTATTACCGAACAGCAAAACGGCGAACATTTCATCCTGAAAAAAGGAATGAGCTATGTAGTAACCGATGAATTAAGTTCGCACCGTTCTGTGACTAAATCCCCGGTAAAATTATTAATTGTTGATGGCGATTTTTTGAAGTACCAGCCATAAAATAAATTATAAACATCACATTACTATCCTATCTGCACATCTGCATATCTTTGTTGCGTGAAAAAACCGGACAAACAGCAAATATTCTCGATCAACACAGGAGAGCAATTTAGTACCATGGCCTTGCACGTTTTTCAGTATCAGGCTAAAAATTGTAAGGTTTATGCTGATTTTATTGCAGGGTTAAATATCGACCCGGTCTCAGTTACAACTATTCAGCAAATTCCCTTTTTACCTATTGAGTTTTTCAAGTCGCAGCTTATAGTTAGTTCAACTGATGCCGTCCAGGTAACTTTTACCAGCTCAGGAACTACAGATATAACTACCAGCAGCCATCCGGTTACCGATATAAGCTGGTACGAGGATAGTTTCCGCAACGCATTTAAACTATTTTATGGAGATATAGAAAGCGATACAATTTTGGCTTTACTGCCCTCATATTTAGAGCGGAAGGGTTCATCGCTAATTTATATGGCCGAAGACCTGGTAAAACGATCAAATAATGCCGATAGCGGCTTCTACTTATACAATTACGATGAATTAGCTGCCCAATTAAACAAACAGCAAAAGGCAAAAAAACAAACCTTACTTATAGGCGTTACGTTTGCATTGCTTGACTTTGTTGAGCAGTATGCGATCAATTTCCCCGAACTGATAGTTATGGAAACAGGCGGTATGAAGGGCCGCCGCAAGGAAATGATAAGGGAAGAACTGCATGATGCCTTATGCAAGGGTTTTGGCGTTAATGCCATACATTCGGAATACGGCATGACCGAGCTATTATCGCAGGCCTACTCCAAAGGATCAGGCATATTTAACTGCCCGCCCTGGATGCGCATTATCACCCGCGATACTAACGACCCCATGAGCATCGTTACCAATGGGAAGGCAGGTGGTATTAATGTGATCGACCTTGCTAATATTAATTCCTGCTCATT
>CAISKH010000028.1 GCA_903885865.1 uncultured Mucilaginibacter sp. | reverse complement strand
GTTTGCCAGTTCGCTCTTTATGCTGTTATAAAGCGCTACTATTAGCTCTTCCTTAGTTTTATAATGATAAAACAACGTACCATTGGCAACGCCGGCCTCCAGCGCTATTTTGCTGGTTGGCGTACCATGAAACCCATCAGCCACAAATAAACGCAGCGCTGTTGCTAATATTTTTTCCTTTTTATCCAATACAGACCGATTAATCAGTCTATAAATGTATGTATAATTTAGTTTTTATCTCCTATTTTTTTTAAATTAACTTTTTATTGCTTTTTACCCGTCGCCCCCTGCGCCTTGCTTATGGAATCCTGTTTGGCTTTCTCGGCCCTCTTTTTCTTGTTAAAAAATCCTTTTAAAAATATATTGTGCTGGGCAGCCGTCAGGTCCTCATTTAATGTGGTAGTGGTTTTATGTACATTTTGCATAGTGGTTTTTGCCTGCGATACAGTATTTTCCATATCCTTGGCCATTTTATCATTATTTAACAACCGCCCAATACTCCCTTTACCGCTGTTTACCTTAGCTACGATTTGCGATAGGTTATCAATCAGCGTACCCGTATTGTCGGTTATTTTGGTTAATTTTCCAATGATCTTATCGATATCTATTGGATTAACAACTCCCAATTGATCGCCCTCTTTTATCATTTCGTTTGTTGTAGCGCCGCCGGGCATTATAACTATCAATTTATCGCCCATTAACCCGTCGCTGCCAATATTTAACCGCGAATCCTTTTTAATAAACTGTTTTACGTTTTCCTTTACTGTTAAAACAACCCGTACGGAAGTATCATTTATAATGTCGATTGCACTAACTACGCCCACATTGATACCTGCAAAGCGAACATTATTGCCTGTTTGCAGGCCATTAACGGTTTTAAACACACCGCTTATTTTGAATGTTGATGTAAAAAGGTTTTTTTGATTGCCAATAAAGAAAATGGCCAATACCAATACCAATAGACCGGTAAAAGTAAATAAGCCTATTTTTATTTTTTGTCCGGATGTTGTTTTCATAATATATCTTTAAAAAATGAAGCTGCAATTTTGTTTGTTGATCGATGAAGCTCGTCAAATGAGCCTTCGGCTACAAATTTCCCATCATCCATTATCAATATGCGGTCAGCAGCAATTCTCGCACATTCCATGTCGTGTGTAATGATAATGGATGAGGTTTTATATTTTTTTTGTATTTCTAATATCAGGTAACTGATCTCGCGGGATGTTATTGGGTCAAGGCAGGTAGTGGGTTCATCATACAACATTATTTCCGGGTTTATTATTAACGTTCGCGCCAGGCCCGCCCTTTTCCTCATCCCGCCCGATAGGTCTGAGGGCAGCTTGTCTGTAGCTTCAAGCAGGCCAACGCTTTCAAGAACATCTTCTATGCGCTTGTCAATTTCCCGCTGATCGGTCAATTTTAATACCCTGGTTAGAGGAAATGCCAGGTTTTCACGGATAGTCATCGAATCATATAATGCCCCGCTTTGAAACAAAAAGCCAAACTTCATCCGCAATTGCTTCAGTTCCTTATCCGACAATTGGGCCACTTCCTCGCCAAATACTTTTAGCGAGCCCCCATCGGGCGTTAACAGCCCAACTATACATTGTATGGTAACTGATTTACCTGTACCAGATTTCCCCAGGATCAGTACGTTTTCTCCCCTTTTTACTTCAAGAGTTATATCTTTTAAAACTTCATTTTTCCCAAATGATTTTTTTAAGCCCTTTAAAGCTATTACCACCTCCTTGCCGTTTTTGGCCTCCGTTATTTGTTCGGTATTTGTCTTTACTTCGTCCATGCTCTTAATGATAAAATAACAGGCTTGTGACTTGGACAGAAATAGCGTCAATAACAAATATCCAAAGGGACGCAGTTACTACGGCCGAATTTGCGGCAATGCCTACGCTTTCTGTTCCCTTATTAGAATGAAAGCCTTTATAGCAGCCTATAAAACCAATAGCAAAACCAAAAAATATAGTTTTAACAAACGCAGGGAAAAGATCGGAAAAACCAAGTGAGGCTATTACTTTGTGAAAATAGAGTTGAAAGCTTATACTGTCCCTTAAATTTATTGCCAGGAAACCTCCGAACAGCCCTATCACATCCCCAATGAGCGACAGCAAGGGTACCATTATTGTTGTTGCCAATATACGGGTAACAGCCAGGTATTGCACCGCGTTTGCCCCCGATACCTCCATGGCATCCAGTTGCTCGGTTACCTTCATGCTGCCAAGTTCGGCGCCAATGCTCGATGCAATTTTACCTGCGCAAATCAACGCGATAATGACGGGCCCCAATTCGCGCACAAATGAAATAGAAAGCGATTGGGGCATCATGCTTACCGCGCCAAACGTAACCAGGGTTGGTCGCAACTGCACAATTAAAACCACTCCCATTATAAAAGAAGTGATGCCCACCAGCATAATAGAGCGGTAGCCTATCTCATAGCACTGACGAACCAATTCGGCCCATTCAAAACCGCCGGAAAAAATATTCCTTATAAATTTGAAAAAAAATGCAACCTGGTCGCCAATGTCTTCCAGCCATTTTTTCCAGCCGGAAATGGTTATTTCTTCTGCCATAGTTATCGTATTTATTGCAACGGCTGTTGGGCCGGTTGTTTTTCAGAGATTCAATAAACAGATACAAGACAGGAGGGGTTTAAAGCATCGGCACATCAATTATAAGGAGCCGGGTGTTTGCCTGCGTATCAATAGTTATTGAACTGATATCATAAACACCCAAAGCGTCCTTTTTGTTTAGTATATTATCGCTTATTTTTACAACGCCCTCTAACACAAATAGGTACGCGCCATTTCCGGGGATCTTTATTTTATAGTCGATGGTCTTTCCGGCCTCAAATTCGCCAATAGAAAATGTAGCATCCTGGTTTATCCATAAGGCCCCGGTAGTTTCATCGCCCGATACCAGTGTGGTTAACTCATTAAGCTTAAAGTTGTCGGTAAAGCTTCTCTGATCATATCTTGGCTCAATATTTCTTTTTTTGGGAAACAGCCATATTTGCAGTGTATTGGCCGCTTCTGTAGCAGAATGATTGTACTCAGAGTGTTCAATACCCGTACCTGCCGACATTACCTGTACCTCGCCTGCATGAATTACACCGATGTTACCCATACTGTCTTTATGTTCCAGCGCGCCTTTTAAAGGGATCGTGATAATTTCCATATTATCATGCGGATGGGTACCAAAGCCGCTACCACCTGCTATAATATCATCGTTTAACACACGTAATGCGCCAAAATGAACCTTTTGGGGGTCATAATAGTTTGCAAAGCTAAATGAGAAATTGGCCTTTAACCATCCGTGGTCGCTTGTTCCCCGCTCATTGGCGGGATAAAATATACTTTTCATGTTGCTAAATTTATATGTTTAAACACGCAATATTCATTCCAATAATTTATTTATCGTATTTTTGCAAAATCTTTACCTTTTGAGATGACAAAGAAAGCAATAATAGTAGGTGCAAGCGGACTAATTGGCAGCAAATTATTAAATATTATTTTTGATAATGACGGCTATAACCAAATTTTATTGATTGCGCGAAAAAAAACGAGGATAATAGATAATAGGGTGACGCAATTAGTAATAGACTTTGAACAGTTGAACGAATATGCAACAGAAATAACAGGAGATGTACTATTTTGCTGTATGGGTACAACAAAGGATAAAACACCCGACCGGTGGGAATACAGTAAAATAGAGCGTGATTACCCGGTAAAACTGGCAGAAATAGCTTTAAAAAATGGAATTAAGCAGTTTCACATGGTATCATCGGTCGGCGCAAATGCAAAATCGCCTGTTTTTTATCTGAAAACGAAAGGCGAATCAGAAGCCGGGCTTAAAAACACGGGCTTGACAAGCCTCCATATTTATCAGGCGTCGCTGTTAACCGGCCGTAGAAAAACATCCAGAAAACTGGAGAAACTGGCTATTGGCATTATGAAAATTGTTAATCCATTTTTGTTTGGCGGCCTGAAAAAATTTCGCAGCATTCCGGCCAGTACGGTGGCTATGGCTATGTTTAAACAATCACTTAAAAACGAACAGGGTGTTTTTACCTATACATCCGATAAAATAAAAAAATTAACGTGAGTACTTACATATCTGCCGAAAATCTGGGCCATTCTTTTCATGACCACTGGCTGTTTAAAAATCTAACCATCGGCATTAACCGCGGGCGCCGTGTAGCACTGGTGGGTATTAACGGTGCGGGGAAATCGACACTTTTAAAGCTGCTGGCGGGCGTATTGCAGCCAACCGAAGGAAAGGTTGTGCAAACCCGCGATCTGCGTATGGGTTACCTGGAACAGGATCCGGGATTTAAAAATTCCGTAACCATAAGCGATTACATTTTCCATGCTGACGATTTACAGCAGCAGGCGATCAGAAAATACGAGGAACTACTTGAAAATGAGCCTGATAATATGCGCGCAATTGAGTTGGTAATGGAGGAGTTGAGTGAAGTTGATGCCTGGGAGTATGAATATAAAATAAAAACCATTTTAGGCAGGTTGGATATACATCATTTAAATCAACCTATTCATACCCTTTCGGGCGGGCAAAAGAAAAGACTGGCATTGGCCAAACTACTTATTGAGGACCCCGACCTGTATATTTTAGATGAGCCAACCAATCACCTGGATATTGATACCATTGAATGGCTTGAAAAATTGCTCACCGACGGCTCAAAAACCATCTTAATGGTTACGCACGACCGCTATTTCCTTGATAATATTTGTAATGAAATATTAGAGATAGACAAAGGAAAAATTATTCCTTACGTTGGTAATTATGGGTATTACCTGGAACGCAAAGCTGAACGAGAAGCTTCAGACGAAGCATCTTTTCAAAAAAACTCCAACCTTTTACGTAAAGAACTGGAGTGGATGCGCCGGCAACCACAAGCGCGCGGAACCAAATCAAAAGCAAGAATTGACGCCTATTACGAATTGGACGCCAAAACAAAAAATGGCGGCCCCAGGCAAAATGTTGAATTAACCGTTAAAACGGCGCGCCAGGGCAACAAGATCATGGAGATACATGATATAAGCAAGGGGTTTAACGGCCAAACATATATCAGCCATTTTAACTATGTATTTAAAAAGGGCGACCGTATTGGTTTAGCAGGAAAAAACGGCAGCGGCAAATCAACGCTGTTGAATATAATAACCGGCGGTTTAATGCCGGATAGCGGCTATATTGAAAAAGGCGAAACCACCGTTTTGGGCTATTTTCACCAGTCGGGCATTGTGTTTAAGGACGATGAGCGCGTAATTGATGTGGTTAAAAACGTAGCGGAGTTTATTACCATGGCCGAT